>DVIZ01000066.1 GCA_018710905.1 Candidatus Scybalomonas excrementigallinarum
CTAATCCACAGTGCCTAAAGACAGTATACACTTACTTAAGAAAAAAGTAAGGATCTAATATTAATTTAACATACGAGGAAATTCCTCGCAAAGCGAGTTATCCTATAACATAAAAAAGCACTACGTGCGAATGATGCGCAGCTCGCAAAGAAGATAATTTTGCTTCGTAAATTGCTCGCGCGCAGCAAAGTATGCATTGCTAGAAGTAACTTAAAGTCACGAAGAGTGTGCAATGCACACTTTGTCCTATCAATACCAGCACAGAATTTTTTACTTTTGATATAGGGATATACGGGACTAATTTCTAAGTATCCACAAAGGAGACGATCTTTTCTGATTTTTATCATACAATAGTAAGGAAATTAAAAAAATATATGATAAGGAGAAGATTATGAAAAAGTATGGTAAAAAAGCACTTGCCTTAGGTTTAGTTGTAGGAATGGCAGTATCTTCTTTTCCTGTTTCGGCTGCAACAAAACCTACCTTAAGTGACAAAACAAAAACGATTGCAGTAGGAGACACCACGACGCTTACCGTTCAAAATAAAGCAAAGAAGGCAACTTATAAGTGGATAAGCTCGAATAAAAGAGTGGCAACCGTAACACAAAAAGGAAGTGTAAAGGGAAAGAAAGCTGGAACAACAACAATTACCTGTGTTGTAACACGAGGAAAAGAAACGATACCATTAAAAGCTACCATTAAAGTATTAGAGTTAAAAAATGCAGGTAGTAAGATAATAGTAGCTGGAGAAAAAAATAAATTTGCTGTGAATCCATATAAAGGTGCTACTTATAAATGGACAAGTGACAATCGTAAAGTAGCAACAGTTGATAAAAATGGAGTTGTCACAGGGCAAAAGGTAGGAACAACAAAAGTACGCTGTATTGTAGAATCTAAGAAAAAAAGTTATATTGTGGAATATACAATCAAAGTAAATACAAAGAAAACAGTGACAACGCAACAGCAATTAAATGAAGCGCTGAAAAATAAAAAATTGACAAGCATCACAATTAGTACAAAAAAGAAAACGGATTTTACTATTTTAGATGGTACTTATAAAAATGTGGATTTATTCGTCAATGCTCCAAATGCAGACGTTCAAAATTATGGGGTATTCAAGTCAGTTAGCATACAAAGTATAAAGCCAGATACATGGCATGAGTATGCAAAAGGGAATACGATTACAGTACAGGCAAAAAACGCACATCTTGTTGTGGAAGAAGTAGGAAGCGTTAATAAAATTGAGATTCCAACAAAAGATGCGCAAGTGGAATTAGAAATTAACGGAACTGTGAAACAAATGGTTGGGACAGAGAAAAGTGAACTGATTCTTACAAATAATGGAACGGTGGAGAAAGTGGTAGTGAAAGCTGTATCTAATCTTCAAGTAAAAGGAACAAGTGAGCAAGCAGTTCCAATTGAAATAGGAAAAAAGGCAGAGGGAACAAAAATTGATTCTGCTATACCAGTTCAAGTTATAACGCCAGTGAAAGTGGAAATTACATTACAAAAAGGAGCGGAAGGAAGCTCAATTGAAGTAACAAAAGAAGTAGGTGTAACCGTAAGTAATCAAACTGATACAAAAGTGACAGTGAAGACTCCAACAGGGGAAAAAGAAATTGAAGTCGGACAAACAATTACAACTAATCAAGAAGTAACGGAAGATAAAAACGATAATGTAAATAGTGGAGTGATTGGAAATATTACGGGTTCTAGTTCCACAGGCACTGTAAATGATCAATATGAAATTGCGGATTGGACAGTAGAAAAAGATACGTTATTTATTGGAGAGAAGATGGAGCTTATTTTTCTTATCAAAAAGAATGGGGCCTTTATAAAGGAAGATGATATTGATTTAGAAAAAATAAAAGTGGAATCTAATGAAAACGTAAAAGTTATAGATTATGGAAGTAATGGAGAAAAAGTGGGTGTTCTCATAAAAGCAATGAAAGAGGGAGAAGGGGTTCTAATGGTATCCTATGGAAATTCTATCGCAAAAACTTTTAAGTTCCAAATCAAGCAGTCAGAATCAACAGAACCAATAGAAACAATGGAATTGAGTGAATTACAAAATGCAATTTATTCTTGTGAAGAAAATGGAACATATGAACTTACGAAATATGTAACAATACCATCGAATGAAATATTGACGATTCCTGAAAATAAAACACTTGTAATTGCAGATAATGGAAATATAACAGTAGAAAAGGATGGAAAAATCAAGAATGAAGGGAATATTGAGACAAAGTCAAATACAATACAAACCTTTGCAGTGAAAGAAAGAAAAAGTAGTGTTCCGAAACTTACAATCAATTCCAGTGGAAATATCTATGTAGTAAGTGGCTCCTCAATTCAACTAGAACAGTTAGAAGATATTTCGGAAAATAGCGATAACTCTATTATTTGTTATCCAGGAGGGGAGATTTTTATTGGGGATAGGAAGTATGTTGGTTATGAGGATACTGCATTGATTCGATTTTCAGAAGAAGCTTTAGAGGAAATGAATAGTAACAGTATGATCGGCTTTGGACGAAATGGGGATGGAGAAGTTAGTTTATTTATTACAAAGGAAGCTATCATTTCAGAAAAGGCAGAGGAAGGAGAGGTAGACTGTAACTTTATTTTAAAGGGAGAAGAGAATGGTAAGCAAAGTGGCAAGTTAACTCTTCCAAGTTTGGATGTCATTAATTTACAAGTTGGCTCTATTCATGCAGAATCTGGATCTACGTTAATCGTTGGTGGAAAAACTTATTTTGCTCCAACAGGAGTAGAGGAATCTGTTTTTACAGTAACAGAAGGTTCTGTTTATAACAATAGCAAAGGAATTACGATCTATTCGAGAGGAAATGAAGAGGGACTCATCTTTTGGGTATGTGGTGAAATTACAATGAATGAAGCTCTTTCTGAAGAAAATGTATTTTGTATGAAACGTGGAGCTTATATTAACGGAAAACCTGGTAGTATGAGTGGAACTTTAACATTAAATCTTACAAGTGATGAAGAAGAAGTAAAAGTAGCGAAAAATTTTATAGTAGGGAAAGAAAACTACCATAGCGTTTATGTAGGAGAGCAGGATAATCCATCTAATTGGATTTTAAAGGACTGATAAAGTTCATAAAGGAACCAAAAGAGGAAGAACCCGAATCTTTTGGTTCTTTTGGACTCGTATGTAAGATTCAAGATGTTGCCTGAAATGTAGAAAGGGTAAATTTAAATTGATCAGAAAGCATAATTTTTATATCATATAGGATTACTTTTTAATAATTCTGATAAAATGAATTGACCTATCGTAAATATTTAGTAACTTGAAATAGAGAGAATTTTTATATTCGTATATAATGATATATTATTGTATTGTGTGGTTATAACTTGATGACATTGTAAGTATTGGGGGGAATGAATTATATATATGAAGGATGAATTGATATCTTTTTATAATAATTACAGATAAAAATGTAATATGGTAAATATATTAAAATCAGACTGTGTAGAAACAAAGTGTATAAGTTTTAAATAGTATTTTCTCAACTTATACACTTTATTTTACAGTCATGTTTTAAATACAAAACGTTGCATATAGTGGTATTGTTTTTTTCTTATCTTCAAATCCAAAATTTTTAGTAGAAATCTTAATTGCATATTCCGGTTTATAAGTATCCATATAAACTTTTAAACTTTTAGCTTTCGTATTATCTGCAGATTTTACTTCAATTGGAATAATTTTACCCTCTCTTTGAATAATAAAGTCAATTTCTGCTCCTCGATCAGATTCCCAATAATAAGTTCGATAGTTATTACAAAGCAATTGATTTTGAACATAGTTTTCTATCATTCCACCTTTAAAATCATTTAGCTCTTCCACCATATAGAGGACGTCGTTTGGTAATAAATCTTTTTTTGCACAGAGGAGACCAATATCTGATATATAGATCTTAAAAGCATCAATATCACGATAATTTTCTAGTGGTTTTTTGATTTGTTCTACTCGATATACTTGATTGACAATGCCAGAAAGGCAAAGCCATTCAATTGCATTCTCAAACTCAGAAGCACGTCCGCCTTTTTTGATGAGTTTATATTGGAATCTACTATTCTTTTTAGAAAGTTGAACAGTTATATTATCATAGGTTAATCGTGTCTTTTTGATTTCATTTGTTACATTATATTTACTCATATCACTTAAATAACTTGTAAGAATCATATTCTGTGTATTTCTAATAAGAATATAATCTTTGGTTTCTATAAACTGATTGACACATTCGGGCATTCCACCTACAACAAGATATTGGCGATAACGTTCTAATGCTAAATCGTGTAGTGCAGAAGGCATTTTTTCATCATGATAAAAGCAATTTTTTATGCGATCCACTAAGTCATCTTCTCCAAGAGCTATCATAAATTCTTCAAAATCCATTGGATACATTGTTTTGATATCTACTTTTCCAACGGGAAAAGAAAATTTTTGTCGATTTACAGCTACTCCAAGTAGGCTTCCAGCCACAATAATATGATAGTCTGGTGCATTTTCACAAAAATATTTTAACGAGGTTAAAGCCCTTTCACAAAGTTGAATTTCATCAAAAATAATCAAAGTTTTTTCTTTTATAATCGTTTGTCCAGAAATATGAGATAAAATAGGAAGTAAATAGGAGGGCTCAATGCTTTCTTCAAATGTATTATTTAATTTAGGAGTAGTTTCAAAGTTAAAATATGCTACATTTTCATAGTTCTTTCTTGCAAATTCTAAAATGGAATAAGTTTTTCCAACTTGTCTTGCACCCTGTAAAATCAAAGGCTTTCTATAGGGACTATTTTTCCAGTTTACTAAAAAATCTATTATTTTTCTATACATATGGTACCCCCTTAGTATAAATTTTATCTGATAAATGACTTGTTATTTGTTAGTTATCTTTATTGTATCATATATTCATGTTAAAAACAAATATAAGAAGTAGAAAAATTACATTAAAAAATGCAAATAATTTTATAATAAGTACATTATTTAACAGCATAAAAGTTTAAGGCGGATGTAAATCAGGTTTGAGTAAGAAAATATATATTATAAGTGAAGTAGTAAAAGAAGTTATACAAAGTATCCAAAAAGGAGACGACTTTATAAGTTTTATTTTATAAAATAAATATACAAAATAATTACCAATTAATAAATATAAGGAAACAAACAATTACAACAATCAATTGAATTTAGTCTTCAAGTAGATTCAAGTGAGACATTTACGGATGTAATGCCAGGAGCTACCTTATCATTTGCTCTTGCTTATGAATTAAGAGATGCAAATGCACCAGTTATTATTCAAGTGAAATCAAATAGCAATCTTTTTTCAGATGATAATAATATGATGCAAGTAGAATATGATGTAGCAAAAATAAGACAGTATTATTCAGAACAAATAGATGCTGCTACTCAAGAAGCCGAGGAATCAGAAAAGGAAGAGAGTGGAGCCTTGATACAGAATGAAGAACAAGCACTTGAATATTTGAAAAAATACTTAGAGGATAACGATGCTTATATCCCAGGGCATATAGAGTTGGATGGCATGATAGATCAAGGTTACAATTTCCATGGATATGATGATATGGGAGATCATATTGCCACAAGTTTTTGGTATGCAGTATCAAAGGACGGAAAAATTTACGATGGAGTCATGGGAAACTATGTGGATGCTATAGAATCTGATACATCAATAGAATATATTTTGCCATATTCAGATTCACAATATTATACATATGATGAAGTAAGTCAGTTATCATTGGAAGATTTAAGAATCGCTAGAAATGAAATTTTTGCTCGGTATGGGTATATTTTTAGGGATGAAGGACTAAAAGAGCATTTTGAACGTTGTTCTTGGTATGTTCCAACAGGAATGAGTAGTGAAGAAATAGAAAGTTCGCTAAATGACTTTGAAAAGCAAAATCTCCAGTTAATTAAACAATGTGAAAATGAATAAAAATAGAAAAAGACTGTGCGTAGATTTTGAAAATATTTGTACAGTCTTTTTTGTATGACAAGTATAAAGGAATGGTGTTAGTATATAAGTGTGGACACAAAGAGTTTAACACAGTACAATACAAGTAAGAAAGGTGAGTGTTAAACATGTCCAAAAACGGAATTCGATATTCAGAAGAATTCAAACAGCAAATCGTAGATTT
>DVIZ01000067.1 GCA_018710905.1 Candidatus Scybalomonas excrementigallinarum
TTTCTTTTTTACTGAAATACTTATGCCTTCCTGCTATTTAATTATAATATTTGTTACTAAATTCCTCTAAAGAAAGTGGTTTATCATAATAATATCCTTGCCCCATATCACATCCCATAGAGCGAACTAACTGTTCTTGTTCTATTGTTTCAATTCCTTCAATGACCGTTTTCATTTTTAATTCTTTTACTAAATGAATGATATTTTTCATAATTAAATCACGTTTTTCTTCATTTTCTCGATCTATCGTTGAAAGAAAAACTCGATCTAATTTTACTTCATCGATCGGAAGATCTTTTAAAGAATTTAAGGAAGAAAATCCACTTCCAAAATCATCCATAGAAATATGAAATCCATTATCACTTAATTCTTTTAATACTTTTGTGCTTTTCTCAATATCATCGATCACGAGACCTTCTGTAATCTCTAATATAATAAGAGAAGGATCGATTGACCAGCGTTTTAAAATATCACATAATCTGGACACATAGTTTTGTTCATACAACATCAAACGACATTGATTCACAGAAACTGGAACAACAGGATATCCTTTTTCTTTCCACTCTTTTAATTGAATGCAAACTTGTTCTATCATATAAAAATCTAAATCGACACAAAATCCATTTTTCTCAAATATTGGGATAAACTGATCTGGAAATATTATGGTACCATCGTCTTTTATCCATCGAACAAGAGCTTCTGCACTTTTTAATTTTCCCGTTTTTAAATCTATTTTGGGCTGTAAGCGAACTTTAAATTCATGATTTTTAAGAGCTTCTTCCATACTGTCTTCAATTTTACTCTTTAACATCTCTGGTTCATAAATTTTAGAAGAAAAGAATAAAATTTCATCTTTCCATTGTTTTATACTATCTAGCGTCATACAAGCCTCTGTAATTCTTTGCTCCAAAATTTTTTTATCTTTATGAGTAATAAAACGTACTCCCATAGAACAAATAGCCTGTGTTCCTTGATTATCTAAAATACGGATCAAACGGATTCTATGTAACAGTGGCATCATTTTTTTATAAACTTCTTCTTCAGTAGAGCAATGTGTCAAGATAAGAAATCTTTCATTTCTTTCTAATGCAAATATTTCGTTTTGATTCAAACTCACCTTTAAAACTTGACCGATTTGCCTTAACAACACATTGAATTTCTGTGTCCCATACAAATTTTTAATTTGGTTTATATTATTAATACTTAAAACAATAATTGCATCTCTCTTAGAAGAATCTATATATTTTGGCACTTCCTTTAAAAATTTATCTCGATTAAAAGTACCTGTAATCGGATCGATATATGCTAACTCGTACATCGCTTTATTTTTTTTCCGCATCATTCGATAAATATAAAATACTAACAAAAGCAATGTAATAAAAAACAATAAAAATATGAATTGTTGTACCCGAAACCAATCAATTGTCTCACTTGTCAAAACATTAATTGGTACAACGCACATAATATTCCAATTATTAATTCCAATTGCTACATTATTCAATGCATAAACTTGACCGTTTGCTTCTGCTTCAACATAAAAAACTTCTTCATTTGCCAAAGCAGTTTTCATAATTTCTATATTTTCTTTTCCAAGAGTCATTGTCTCAAAAATATTGCGGGTCTCTTTTGGTAAAAGATACAATTCATTGCGCACAACAAAATTCCCTTTATTGTCTACGATATGAGCATGAACTGTCTCACGGGACATTAAATTGGAATTTAAAAGCACCCGGATACTATCTGTCGAATGGACTCCTGTCAGAACACCTATGATTTTATTTTCCTCTTTTTGCACTCCATTCTCATAAATAGGAACTGCATATTGATTCGTATAATCTTGTAATTCTTCATCCCAGACAGTTTTGGCAATCCCTCGCTCTCCTTGTAATGCCTTTGTCACTATTTCGCTTCCTTTTACATTCTCTTGTTTTACTTTGCCATTTGAATAAACAGAACTAGCTTTATAATTGGAATCAACTACTTGCATTCTTAGAAATTTACTTTGAGAACTAACAATTTTAAGCTGTTCGAAAAAAGTTTTTTCTTTTAGAATTACTTGTGCGTCGACTCCATTAGTATGAGAATAACCAATTAAAGACGCCAAACTTTCTAACATTTGGATATTTCCTTCTATATTATCAACTAAAGCATTTTTTGTATTTTCCGCAATAGCATCTAGAGATGTTTTTACCTCATTTCTTTGAATTCGATGTGCGTTTGTAGAAAAAAGAATTTCTGAAAAAATAAGCATACTGCATAACAGTAAAACTAATAAAAATACAAAAATGCTCTCATGTTCCATTTTATTTTTAATAATTTTTCTTATGATCATTGTTCCTCACATATCAGTCTGTAATATCAAACATCATTTTATGAAATAGAAGTTGATATCATCGGTTCTTTTTATCTTTAACATATCTATTCGATTATTTTATACATTTATTTCAACACACATTATAAAATAAATCATTTAAAAGTACAATAATTTTTTTCCATAAATTATGTAAATATTTTTACTATGATTCTGGAAAAAAACAGTAAAATACAACAATTTAATCCTATTACGATTATATATATTTTCTTCTACGAATAGGAAAGAGAATTGCTATTTTTTGACTACTCCCATAGGTAATTCTATGAGTCTTTGCCAACAATTGATAACAATTCTCTTTCTTATCTACCAATATTCAATTCCATTTTTTAAACGATGAAATAACTCCTGTTCATCTTTTCCTATGTATTTTATAACAATTCAAAAAATCCATCGGTCATCTCTACTCCGCACATTTTGGCGAAATCTTTAATGCCCTCCATAAGTTCCTCTCTTGGATAATTGCATTCATCTAATCTATCATTGGAAAATTCATTAATATAAAGATAAAAATTAATACCTAAGCGAAAAATATCATCGATTCCACTGTTGATGTTTTCAAATAATAAATTTTCAGCTTCATTGATCTTCCCTTCGTCTGCCAAATGAATCAACATTTCATAAAGGCGATCCGTATCTGTATAATTCTCCTTTTCATCTGGAAGTTCATAAGGTGGAAGCTCTTTTCCTAATGCAAATGCAGCCAAAGCTCTTGCAGCTTCTTTAATCATCCGCATTATATAATCATTTTCAAATGCCATGTTTTCTATTCTCCTTTACTAATCTCAAACATCTGATAAATGCTTGATTTATCAGCATTCTAGCATATCTGACAAAGAAATTCAACCAAAATATAAATACTCAAATAATAACCTAAAAAATTATGTAGTTTATTATAACCATTCCAATAAATATAGATTGCTATTTATTTCCAAAAACGCTATACTTTATTCAAGTCAACAGAAAGGAGAAGTAGTAACATGAAAAAATCAAAAATATTTTTAATTATGGGGATTCTAATGTTGGTTATCGCTATTGCATTTTTCATATACGCACTTAACCACCCTGAGGCTTCATTTCTGTGGTCTCTTACTGCAACTTATATTTTTTACATAGTATATCTCATTGTAACGCTTTTAATGTTCATTTTAGCTCGAAAAAAATAGCAATAAAATCTAATTATATTATTCTCTAATGTCAGAACTGACTACCGATAGATTCAAAAAAGAACCAGTCCATTCTTAACTGGTTCTTTTTTATCCTATTCAATTTCTGTCTTATTATTTCTTATGCCACTGTCAATGTATTTAACATATAAAGTGCTGCCTGTGCAAAATCTTCTCTTTCTGCTTTACTTGTTCCGATACATTCTATTGTAAAGATGTAAGAACCTTTTTTCTGCACAAAAATAGTTTCATATTCTTGTGTCATGCCTTTTTTTGCCCAAAAACTCATAATTCCAACTTCTTGTTCTTGCACTTCTGTCATGCCAGTAGAAGCCCATTGCACATAATAACCATCGTTTTTCATTTTTGTTACTAAAGTTTTTAACTGGGTTGGTATATAGCTTTTCATTGATACTGCTTTCGTATAAGGCTTCATATTGACATAAACACAACCTTTATACTCATCGTCTGGTAAATTGATGCAAATATATTGCATAAAGTTCTTTTCATCAGAAAGTTGTTCATAGTCCCAACCATCTGGTAATGTTAAAGAGACGCCATCTACCACTTGCAATTGTTTTCCTGCCACTAATGTTTCATCCTCTTTTGGTGCTACAGTATCCCCAAAGAAAACTTTTACCTTGCAAGTATACTTTTTACCATTTTTAGAAGTGACAGTAATGGTTGTTGTTCCAATATTTTTTGCAGTTACTTTTCCTGTATACTTTGTAACCGTTACAACGGATGTATTGTTACTTTTAAATACAGCCTTTCCTTTTGTATTCAACAATTTCAGTGTTGTTTTCTTTCCTTGTTTCAACGTTAAACTAGTTTTTGACAACCTCTCCACATTATTTCCTTTCGCTTGCACTTCTTCCTTTTTGCCAATTGGTACAAAAACAAGGAGAAATGCAAAGAAAAAAACAAAGGCTTTTTTCCATATTGTAGATTTTACCATACAAAGACCTCCTGTCATTTCTTTCTTGAATCCTTCAAGACTTCAAGAAATCACCCTTTTTATAATATCATGAATGCTACTCATAATATTATCACTTTTGTCAAAAATTTTTTATCTGACTTCTTATTTTTATTATATCACGAGTCTTCTATTAAAGTAAACAATAAAAAGCCCTATAAAAATATCCGTTTTCTATTTTTATAGAGCTCCTGTTCTATTATTCATTTTTTCTTCATTTATTTGAAATTTATATATCATTAATATACTTTTGTCCTCTTCCTTATCATTTGAAGAACGAGAACGATTGCTATGAACCACTTTATTTTTCTTCGTTTCATTGAATCCCCTTCCTTTATTACTGAAATTCTTCCCATTCTAAATTTTCTTTTGACCAAAATAATATCATCTCTTTTGGTTCGTTCTTCTCTTCTTCTAATAACACTTTTATTCCGACCCTTTTTTCTCCTGTAGGAAGTTCAATAGACCAAGGAACGATTTCTAAACAAGCATCTCTCTTTTTCACTGTGAACACTTCATCTAAACTTTGTTGTCGAACTTGAATGTCAAATATTTGTGCTTCTACAAAAGTGCTTTCCTCTTTGTCTTTCACTACAACAAGAATTTCATTGATTCCATCTCCAAAAAAATCTTCTTGATATACGTCTAAAATCCTTTTATTCCTATATTTTTTCGTTATCGTAAGATCATCTCCTACTTGTACGATTAATTTTGAACTTTTAATATTTCCTTCTTTATCTTTTGTAACAGTCACTTTTGTCCTTATTTTTTCTCCTCGTATCACCTCCTGCTCTTTGTAATGAAGTAACATCTCTAAGCTTCCAATTCCCATAATTGCGAGTAAAATAATTGCTAATACAATACTCCAATTTTTGGTTATTGTCTTTTTCCATTGCCTCATTCATGTATCCCCTTGTGAATATTTTTCTACATTTTACCACAAGATTTTTTTCTCGACTATCCTTTTTTTGCAATTTTTTTTCTATTTTTCATAACTTTTTAAGGACATACTATTTCATATTCTTCTGTCCAGTGATATTTCTTTATTGATTATAAGTAATTTCTGTTTCTAAAGTTGATATGTATATAAAATTGCTATTGACTGCGCCTGCAAGAAGATGTAGAATCTATTTAAAATAATTTTGAAATAGATATCATGAAGGAGTATATTTCATGAAATGAAAGAGACAAATATTTTCAAAGTACTGTCAGACAAACAAAGAAGAGATATTCTAGTAATGCTGAAGGATGGTAGGATGAGCGCAGGTGAAATAGCAGAAAAATTGGGCGTTACACCAGCGGCCCTCTCCTACCATTTGAAATTGCTAAAAAGTGCTGATCTTGTTATGGAGTACAAAAACAAAAATTTTATCTACTATGAAATTAACACAACGGTACTCGATGAGTTGATTTTATGGGTCGAGCAATTCGGAGGTAACAGAAAATGAAGAAAATCATGTGGATTATTTCCATACTTTCACTTGTTTTTACAGCCGTGGTATTGTTATTTGTGCCAGATTCAGTTCCTATGCACTATGACATCACAGGTGAAATCGACAGATGGGGATCAAAATATGAGAATTTATTGTTTCCAGCGATCATCCTTCTGATGTCATTGTTGTGGCATTTGTTTATCTCATATTATGAGAAGAAATCGAATAAAGCCTCTGTTGAAAAAGAACGCGCCGAAGCTTTGTCAAATGCAAAAGTAATGAAAATAGTCGGCGTTTCGATGGCATCTATGTTTACTGTTATGCAGGGATTTATTTTATATAGCTCATATGTTGAAGCGAATTCAAATGCAACTCACGCTTATATTGATATCGGGAAAGTCTCCTGTATATTAGTTGGCATCATATTCATAATTTTGGGGAACTTTATGCCAAAAACAAAAATGAATCGTGTGGCTGGAGTCAGAGTAAGTTGGAGTATGTATAATGATACCACTTGGATGAAAAGCAATCGATTAGGTGCTGTTGCCATGATTATTGTAGGGGTTCTGACAATCATCACAACGGTATTTACGAAATCAAGCATCGCCGTAATTATGCTAATTATTTATTTGCTAGTAGCCACGGTTATCACGCTTATTTATTCATACAAAGTATATAAAAAAGAGCTTGATAAAAGTAATAATTTGTAATAATGGGTTTCGGTATATTCTGTGAAGGGGTCGAACAATCGGCTCCTTTTCATATTACGCAATAAATGATTGGCAGCGAGACATGCATGTCTCGCTCTTATATCCATTCCTTTCGCTTCTCTCAAGGCACAAAACATTATGAAAATGGTTTCCATGCCGAGCATTTTGTGTTATAGTAAATTTAATAATTGGGCATCCCGGTATCAATGGCTGATGCACCCATCCGTTAAGTATTGATATGCAGGTGGCCTCTTTCAAAAGGTGGGAATACCGTAAATTAGGTTCACTATGTGAGCCTTTTTCTTGTGTCTTATTACCGATTTTGGCTCAATTTACTATTTTTCAATCTTACTCCTTCCTCAATCTTTTTATAACCGCCAACCACGCTTTCTTCGACTTTTTTATACCCATCGACTACATTTTCTGCAATTTTTTCATTTGCTTTTACTAACTTTGATTTTGCCATGTGTTTATCCTCCATCTCTTTTGATTTCTTTTATGGATATAAAATACCAGTCAATTGTTTTTATAATATTTAAGTTTTGTTTCTAAAATATTAATTTCACATATGTTATCTCTAATGCCAATCTATTACCCTGTTCTTATTCTTTTCTGATTTATAAAGAAATCAATATTTCCTGCTTTCTTTGCTATAAAAAACACAAGTTTCTATCCATAGAAAAAAAGATGACGTTATGAAATAAGAAATTTTTATTTCATAACGTCATCTTTTTCTAAATCCAATATAAAATTTTCTTTTATTGAAAACTATCGATTACTGCTATGTATAGATGCGTATTCATTATTTTTTCATCTTACTTAATTTTTATAATAATTATACCACATCAACACCAAAATTATTGCATAGAGCAGCTAAGCCACCTTGGAATCCGCTTCCAATGGCATTGAACTTCCATTCGCCATTGTTCTTATAGATTTCACCGACAATAACCGCTGTTTCAATTGAGAAATCTTCTCCTAAATCATAACGAAGCAATTCCTGATTTGTCGTCTGATCAACGACATGAATATAAGCATTTTCTACTTGTCCAAAGTTTTGACGTCTCAAATCTGCTTCATAAATGGTAACAGTAAAAGCAATTCTTTGAACATTACTTGGTACTTTTGATAAATCCACAGTAATCTGTTCATCATCACCATCACCAACACCTGTTAAATTATCTCCTAAATGTTCAACTGCTCCACTTTTATGTACGCGATTTCCATAGAATACAAATTCATCACTTGTTGGAACTTTACCATCTTCACCAAGTAAAAAGACAGCTGCATCTAAATCAAAATCAAATCCTCCATCGTACTTATTCGTATCCCAACCTAATCCAACTAAAATATTTTTTAACCCTGGATTTCCTTTTGTTAAACTTACTTTTTGTCCTTTTTGTAAATTTACTGGCATGATAACTCCTCCTTAGCAAACAAATAATCTCTCGGAATCTCTAAGCCCCTAATTCAAAGGCTTTCAAATTCCTTTTTTATTAAAATCCCCCACTTTTTTTGCCAAAAGTACTTGACAAACGCATCAAAAAATGCGACGCTTTGCACTTATTGA
>DVIZ01000068.1 GCA_018710905.1 Candidatus Scybalomonas excrementigallinarum
TCCTTATTTAGTCAAGTGTTTTTTCCTTTAAAATCAAGGAATTTTTAAATTTCTATCTCAGATAAATGAGCCTTCATTATGGATATTTCTCTGTATCTAGTACGAAAATAGTGGATTTGGGGTACACGAAATAAAACGTCTGCTCTTGTTCGTTTTAAATGGCCTCTTGTATACCCTTCCATCTACGGCAGCGCACCTCCTATGTCTACCAGGATCATCATTTCCATGAGTCCTAACTTCCTTCGTTCCGCCTATCCATAATCCAGGTGTCAGCACAGCTCCTAATCAGGGTCTTGCCCTATGGTAAATATTATCGCCGACTACTGCTCATTCTTTGTTTTTTTTATTACTGACTTGCTTTATTTAGGAGCACCTTTCGGTGGACGTTTCCTCCTGTATTTTGCATTCTACTTTCTTCTGTCTTTTTAGACAAACTGATTTCTTGTTACTTTTTATGATGCCATTCTTTGTGGCCTCTTAATGTCTTGTATCAGCTTTCCTCCATTATACTCTATACCCTTAGTCAGAATGGTATAAAAGATACGCAACGCTTTACAGGCAACGGCTATGACCGACTGCATCTTTTTCAATGGATTGTTTTCTCTCGTTCGGTAATACTTGTGTATTTCTTTAAATTCCTCATTCCTTGCTATCAAGGATATGGCAGCTTCATACAGTACATATCTTAGACGTTTCCGTCCTCTATAACTGATGTGGCTTTCTCCCTTATGTTTTCCCGAACTACACTCTACAATCCCATATCCTGCCAGTTTTTGTAGTTGTTTTGGATTATCAAAACGTCGGATATCACCAACCTCTGCAATCAATACACTCACTGTTTTCAATCCGACTCCTTTGATTTTCAACAGCTTATCTATATATGGAATTTCTGACAGCTTTTCTTCTAGCTTATCCATCAGCTTTTCTATCCTTTTTTGATACCTTTCATAATCATACAACAGATGATTTAATTCCATCCTTGCACTATCTGGTGCTTCCTGGCTCCCAATGCTGTGCTTAGCAGCCTCTAACAGGGTCTTTGCCCCCTTCCTACCCGCTGCTCTCAGTTTTGCATTGCGCCATATCTGATTGATTCCTTCTACACCAAGCTTTTTGATATCTTGTGGCAGTGGTGCTACTTTTAATACCATCATTCCACTGACTGCATCCAGATTTTTATAAACGTCTTTTATCTCTGGAAAATAGATACTGAACCATCTTGCAATTCGATTTTTGATTCGTGTCATTTCTTCTTGTGCTTGGAGTCTTAGATTGGAAAGATTTCGAATCTCTGCGTAAATACCTGTTGGTATGTATGGATAAGAAAATCTACCTTCATTTACCAATGCTGCGATCGTTTTTGGATCTTTACGGTCATTTTTATTTGGATTGTTGTCATCAAGTTCTTTGGATTTCTTCACATGGTGAGGATTCACATGAACCAGTTTCATTCCATTGTCCTGCAGGTATAATCCAAGATTAAACCAATAGTGACCTGTTGGTTCCATTCCTGAAATTACAACATCCTTTCCCTGTTTCTCTGCCATTTCTTCCACCCATGCTTTGAATGTCGCAAATCCTACTTCATTATTGCTGAATGCCAATGGTTTCTTAGAATACTCATAATTACGCCAGTCAAATGCTCGTGCATAATGAGTTTCACTTCCAACATCAATTCCAACAATCAAAGTTTTTTCCGTAATTGATTTAATTTTTTCGTTTTGTGTGTTATAATTCATTTTAGATACCTCTCTGTTCAATAAGATTTTTTACTAACCATGCAAAGTCAGTAATCTTATTTTACTCTGAGGTATTTTCTTTTTTCAACCTTCTTTCTTGGAATTTCTTATATTTAAATTATACAGGAAGCTCCTAACTAAAAATCCCAATACATAATAAAATATTACACTACAAGGCGAGTTAATCGCCATTCCCCTACGAAACCTCCTTTCTCACAAAATCGTTTATTTAAAATTATATCAATTAATCAATCTAAAGTAAAGAATATGAATGAACAAAAGTGTTATTTTGAGAGGTATTTTCTGTAAATTGATTTTAAAATATACAGAAGAAAGAATATATTTTATTGTTGGATGTAATTTTTTTGTTTTAACAGATGCCATTGTTTGTATAGAAAGTTATAGGAAGAATTGTAATAGAAAAATACTGTATACGAAGAGTTTGTAGAGAAGAGGATATAGAAAAATAGTTGATGAATCGATTGGATATGGGAGATATTTCGTGAATAGCTTAGAATCTTTGATAAAATAATGTTTAGTTCATGGAGCTATATGAGGATGAAAGAGAAAGTATGTTAAGCGATAGAATTCTAATAGAGTTCATGATACAATGTAGGCAATGGGTCAAGCAAGAAATGTGGAAAATAAAATGTTGTAGAGAAAGAGAAATATAGAGGGGATTCCTATGATAAGCAATAATAGAATAGAACTGCCAGATTCAGAGAATATGAATATTCAAAGTTTTTCAAGACTTTTTGATAATATGAGTGAGTGTTATAAACTTTTTTGGTTTCAAGCGATTGTCTATTTCATTATAGAAGGAAAGAGTCGAATGACTTACAATGAGATTATAAATCGAATGATTGTAGATGCATGGTATATGGTTTCTGAATATCATTTAAATTTAGGACCCGCTGATACATTGGAGGCTTTAGTGCATGAAGTCTATCAAAAGAGTGGTTTAAAATCCAATGAGAAAAGGGAGAAAATTTTAGAGATACTTCAGTCCATGGATGATAAAGAAGTACAAAAGAAAAAACTGACATTGACTTATAATGTGCCTTATCGTTTACAAGCGCCTTTTATAAAGGATGTGAAAGGAAACGGTTGGAATGGTCCAAAGAAGGAATTGGCAGATCGAATCAATCAAGAAAAAAGATTATTATATTACTTTGTATCCATTTCAGGATTAGAAAGTGAGATAGAAATTCAACAAAATTGGATTCGATATATTCAACAGAATCAACAAATTATTCGAGGATGGATTCAGTATCATTTAATGGTCTATTTACAACGGCGTAACCCTAGTGTTCCAGGGATTGTCAATAAATTAAATCCGCCACAAGAGCGAAAATTAGAGCGAGTGAAAAGATATTGGAAAGAAATGATACGATT
>DVIZ01000069.1 GCA_018710905.1 Candidatus Scybalomonas excrementigallinarum
TTTAAAAAGCTCACATTCTATTTAAGGGGGAATTGTGAGCTTTTTTTTAATGAAATAGATTTGACGAAAAGAATTTTCTATAAATCCCCTTTAAGAGTATAGTAAATTTTTTTAAGTTTATGATGTTGAGCTGACGGCTATGTTCAATTATGCAGTGAAATATTATGATCTGCATGAGAATCCATGCACCAAAGCCGGAAGTATGGGAAAAAGTCATGCGGAAGAAATGAACTTCTGGACAAAGGCAGAATTTGAGCAGTTTATAGTGACAGTACAGGATAAACCAGCCTCCTATACCGCATTTATGACTCTGTATTATACCGGAATGCGTGTAGGAGAGTTATGTGCATTAACGCCGGCAGATGTGGATCTGGAAGGCCATACAATCACGATTAATAAGACTTTTCAGCGTATCAACGGCAGGGATGTGATCTGGCCGCCAAAGACGCCAAAAAGCAACCGGGTTGTTACCATTCCACATACCCTTGCCAACTGTCTGAAAGAGTATATGGATAAGTGCTATGAGCTCCAGCCGGATGACAGACTGTTTCCTTACACCAAAAGTTTTCTAAACCATGAAATGCTCCGTGGATGTAAGAAGTCAGGAGTTAAAAAGATCCGGGTACACGATCTCCGCCACTCCCATGCAAGTCTTCTGATCGAAATGGGATGCCAGCCTCTTCTGATTGCAGACCGGCTCGGACATGAAAAAATACAGACGACCTTAAATACTTACAGTCATCTGTATCCGAATAAGCAGGCAGAAGTAGCTGCTCAGCTTGAAAATGTGATGAACGGAACGACAGTTCCGAATGGTAGCCAAATGGCAGGTGTAGCCAATTTGTAGCCAACAAAAGAGAGAAATCTCTGGAAAGCCTGCAAAATAAGGCTTCCCAGAGATGTGGTGTCTATTCAAACTCAATTGTTGCTGGTGGTTTTCCAGTGCAATCATAAAGCACTCGATTTACCCCTTTTACTTCATTGACAATTCTTCTTGTCACAACATTTAACACTTCCCATGGAAGTTCTGCTGATTCCGCTGTCATAAAGTCTGATGTTGTAACTGCTCTTAATACAACTGCATAGTCGTATGTTCTTTCATCACCCATAGCACCTACGGATCTCATGTTTGTTAATGCTGCAAAGTATTGTCCAAGTTCTTTGTCAACACCTGCTTTTGCAACTTCTTCACGATAGATGAAGTCTGCATCTTGTACGATACGTACTTTTTCTGGTGTTACTGCTCCGATAATACGGATTCCAAGTCCTGGTCCTGGGAATGGTTGACGATATACTAAGTATTCTGGAATTCCAAGTTCAAGACCTGCTCTTCTTACTTCGTCTTTGAATAAGTCACGAA
This sequence comes from Candidatus Scybalomonas excrementigallinarum, assembly GCA_018710905.1. Lineage (GTDB taxonomy): Bacteria > Bacillota > Clostridia > Lachnospirales > Lachnospiraceae > Scybalomonas > Scybalomonas excrementigallinarum. The sequence continues at coordinate 1,361 of DVIZ01000069.1, forward strand.
GTGGTTCAATAATTTCTTTAAAATCTACATAGTCAGGAAGTCCTCCAACGTTGTGGTGGGATTTGATAACTGCAGATTTTCCAAGTCCAGATTCAATAACGTCTGGGTAGATTGTTCCTTGTACTAAGAAATCAACTGCTCCGATTTTCTTCGCTTCTTCTTCAAATACACGAATGAATTCTTCACCGATAATTTTTCTCTTTGTTTCAGGATCTTCTACTCCTGCTAATTTCTCATAAAATCTATCCTGTGCATTTACACGAATAAAGTTTAAGTCATATGGTCCTTCTGGTCCAAATACAGCTTCTACTTCATCCCCTTCATTTTTACGAAGTAAACCATGATCTACGAATACACAAGTAAGCTGTTTTCCTACTGCTTTTGCAAGCATAACAGCTGCAACAGAAGAGTCAACTCCACCGGATAATGCGCATAACACTTTACCGTTACCAACTTTTTCGCGAATCGCTTCAATCGTTCTTTCCACGAAAGAATCCATCTGCCAATCTCCAGTACACTCACATACATTGTATAAGAAGTTACGAATCATTTTTGTTCCTTCTTGTGTGTGCATAACTTCTGGATGATATTGTACTGCATAAAATTTCTTTTCTGGAAGTTCCATTGCTGCTACTGGACAAACTGGTGTATGTCCTGTAATTGTAAAACCTTCTGGTGCTTTTGCAATATAATCTGTATGGCTCATCCAGCAGATTGTATTCTCAGACACACCGTCAAATAATTTTGATGTAGTATCAACAGTAACTTCTGTTTTTCCATATTCACTTACTGGAGCTGTTTCTACAGTTCCTCCGAGCATATAAGCCATTAACTGAGAACCATAGCAGATTCCAAGGATTGGAATTCCAAGTTCAAAAATTTCTTTTTCACATCTTGGAGAATCTTCTCCATACACACTATTTGGTCCGCCAGTAAAAATAATTCCTTTTGGATTCATCTCTTTGATTTTATCTAAGCTCAATGTATGTGGGTGAACTTCACAATATACATTGCACTCTCTAACACGTCTAGCGATTAATTGATTATACTGACCACCAAAGTCAAGAACAATAATGTTTTCTTTCTCCACGAGTCTTCCTCCTAAATCTATTTTAATGTAAACGATGAGAAGCACGCTCCTCGAACTTCTCACGCTCGTGGGCAGCGTCAAATGGATACGTAAACATTTCCGCTTGACTTATGCCTTCCACGCAAATCAAAATCACATTTCACGTTCTTCTCACATAGATAGATAAGTATGGACTGACAATACTATCATCTTTATCCTATCGATATCTTTTATGAAAAAGAAAAATTTTATACTTCCCTCAGCTAAGAACATAAAAAGTGTAAAAATTCCTATTCTCATAATAATATAGATTCAAATTTTATACAAGCAGAATCTATGTTTATCCTTCATTTTTTCCCATATTTACATAGGACTTGGGTTTTCCTTACAAAATTTTATGCTATTTTTTCTTACTTTCCTTAAAATGGAAGCCTCTTTATCTCCATAGACTTCCTCCGATTCCATAAATATCAATTTCTATGTTTTCAGGATATTTTATAAGAATCACTTCTCTACTATCCATAAATAAAGTTTTATCTTGCATTTTCGATGGATCTACTACCATCTTATAAAGTTTTGTAGCACTTTTTGGTAATACCATCTGAAAACATTTTTTAATCACTTTATTAAATTTTGATGAGTTGTTATGAATGACAAACCTCATACCGTCTCTATCGATACTGATAACTCCCATTAATTTTCCTTTTTCAAAGTAGAATCCATCATCACTAAATCCTAACTTTATTATTTTTTTATGAAACTCCTTCACAGAGATCTGAGATTTTTTATCTATTTTTTCATATTGCCCTTCATTTTTGCTCTCATTTTTATTTTTCTCTTGATTCTTATCTTTTGTTTTGCCCTTATCTCGATTTCCATTGTTATCTTTATTTCGGTTTTGATTCCGATCTTTATCTTTATTTTGATTCTTCTTTCTGTCTTCTTGCTTTTGAATCGTATTGTACTTTGCTGCAACAGATATCGGATTATTTATAATACTTCCAGAAAGTAATAACAAACCTACAATCAAAAATATATTATTTTTTTTCCACATCTTAAAATCCTCATACATTTTTTTCTTCTATGATACGATAGGAATCATACCAGTTCTTAATTCTTAACTTTTAAAGAGATATTCAAATTTAGTCATAGAATACTACAATAGATATTTTTTACACTTCGTCACACGTGATAGAAAATACGAAATGTGGCATATCCATTCCATAATAATGCTTTACAAATTGATCCACCACTTTCATACCATTTCTTTTGGCTACCTTTTGTGATGGAATATTATTATCTCGAATAATAGAAAATACTTCTTTTGCCTTTAATGTTTCAAATGCATACTTTTTACAAGCAACCGCCGTTTCTGTCGCATACCCTTTATGCCAATATGCCTTTTGAAAAAGATAACCGATTTCTAGCACTTGCTTTCCATTACAATCTTGCATTGTAAGACCACATTGTCCAATCACTTCATCGGTATCTTTCAATACAACTAACCATAGACCAAATCCATAATCTTCATATCGTTTTCTTTGTCTATCTAACCATTCTTGCACTTCCTCATCAGAAAAAGCGTGTTCATAAGCGTACATTACTTCTTCATCCTGTAAAATTTTACATAACGCAGAATAGTCGGACTGTTCCATTTTACGCAAATATAATCTTTCTGTCTCTAAAATCATATATTTTTTCTCCTTTTGTATCTTTACTGTTCTATCTAAATGATGCTCTTTAATAACATAACTTTACTTTGGAATATTGCTCCTATTATATAATGCAACTTTATCGTTCTATTAACTTTTCATCTTTTTCTATCACTCAGCTTTTATCCCTTTTTGAAATGTTAGAACTTAAAATAGTTTTGCCATATAAAATTCATCTACATATTGTCCGTCGATTATCATAGAGTTTTTCTTAATTCCTTCTACTACAAAACCATTTTTTTCATACAGTCTTTTTGCGATGATATTATTACAAACTACCGTCAGTTCTAACCTTGTTACATCATTTTCTTTCGCCCACAAATCTAATCTTTGAAATAGCTCCTTTCCAATCCCACACCCTCTATATTTCTCTCTTACTCCTGTCACTACATAGGCAGTATGTTTAATCCGATTTGGCACTCCACGTTCCGCCGACAAATATCCTGCTATCTCACCTTCTACTTCTGCTATTAACAAAAAATCGTTATCCTTAATTGCATTTTGAATCTGACACTCTAACGCTTGCAAGTTCACCGCCTTTTCTTCTCGTTCGCCTACTTCATACATCATAAACTTCGTCTCTTTGTCAAGCTCATTCATCATGTCCCAAAATTTTTGAGCTTCCTCTACTCGTAATTTTCTATAAATAATCTGTTTCAAATGAAAACCTCCTCAAATCTTTTCCTTATCGACTTTTAATTATTTTACATTTTAATACAATATACTTATTTTAGCATAAGATCAAATTTATTCCTATGAAATAAAAAATAGCATATGGCATAACCAAATGGCTACACCATATGCTATAAAAATATTTGTTTTTAGATGCCTATCTTGGCACCTTCCTACTCTATTTTTTAATCCAAATAAGAAATCAATATGTATTGTTTTCTTATTTTTCTGTCATATCATGATATTTCTTTGAATCAAAAGTTCCCAGTTTTTTATCAACAATAACTGCATTGATCATAGAACCACATACATTTAACATTGTTCTTGGCATATCAATAATTGGATCAATTGCAAGAATCGGACTGATAAGAGGGAACTTCGCTCCCATACCCATTCCAGAAAGAGAAACAGATGCTGCCATTGTAGCAGTTCCTGGAATTCCTGCAATTCCAAGAGAACCAATAGATACTACAATCACAGTCATCACTGCCATTGTGAAGTCAAATGGTGTTCCTGTTAAATGACACACATATACAATTAATAAAGATGGAAAGATACCAGCACATCCTTGCATCCCTGCTGTTGTTCCAAAGCTAGAAACAAACGTTGCTGTGCTCTTATCCACTCCCATTTCATCAGTAAGTGTCCCAATTGTGGAAGAAAGACATCCTACACTTGAGCGGGAAGTAAAGGCCAATAACATAGTAGAACTTGCTTTCTTTAAATAGCAAACTGGATTACATCCATTCAACACTAAAATAATTAAATGAAGTATAAATTGAACGGCTGCAGCTACATAGATTGCTATAATAAATTTACCTACATCAAGAATAGAAGACAATCCTCGATTTGCAATTGTATTTGATAACATACAAATAACAGCCCATGGCATATAGTCTAAAATTAAATCTGCCATATTTACCATAGCTTTATGAAATGCATCAATTCCATGATAGAGTGGTTTTGCCAACTCTTTATCTTCTTGATTAATCCACCACACTGCGGTTCCAAAGATTCCTGCAAAAATAACAACGCCTAAAATATTGCTATCCACCATAGCAGATACGATATTATCTGGAACTAAGTTGAGAAGTGTTGTGGCTACGGATGAAATTTCTTTCGCTTCTGCACTTGCTTCTGTAACAGTATCTGCTCCGACTCCTACTTGGAATATAAGACCTACAACAATTCCTACCACACTAGCAAGAGCAACCATAAGTAATGTGACTATTATCGTATATTTCACAAGTTTCCCCATCATTTTTCCTTGTTGTAAATGAATAATCACATGACAAATAGATACTAATACAAGTGGAACTACAATCATTCGAATCAAATGGAGAAATCCACTTCCAAATAATTGATACCAATTACTTACTTCTTGAATCCATACGACTTCTGCTGGATCTTTTGGAAAACCTGCAACCATTTGAATCGCTAATCCAAGCAATAATCCAAGAAACGTTCCAATTAACACTACTTTCGAAAAACTCATTTTTTTCTTACGATATAACACATGAATCACATAAAATAATCCTGCTAAAACTGCAAGAAAAATAATCGTTCTAATATCACTAATTTTTAAAAATTTTGCAAAAAATTCCTGCTGCACGGATTCCCCTCCTACTCGGTTTTCAATATTTTTTCTTATTTATTTTGTCCTTTTTTCTGCTATCTTGCTTTTACATTAGGATCACCTCCAAAATTTTTATTTCGCATATTTATTTCGCATGTGTCTCCGAATCTATTTTTTAGCATAGGAAAGCATGCCTTGTAAGTCTTATATTTTTATTTGATCTTTCACTCACAAAGCATGCCCTATCCAATTTTATTCCTATATCGCTATATAATATAGAGTGGATCATCATGTTCTCGCTGTCTCATTCCCATATTCGGAATCTACAACTATAGTACATGCCCATCATACACTCCCCCTGTTTTCTTGCCTTTTATTTCCTACTCACTTATCATAGCACTTCTTTCTTATCTAGAATAACTCTAAAAAGATATTACCTGCTATAGCCTATTCCTATTTCCAATAGTTTCTTATATTATAATCGCTATGATTATTATGAAAGCTATTATCGCTTATTATCGCTTTCATTCTATTACTTATTGCTATCGCTACGATTCGTTATGCTTTTACTATTACTTTTCGGTTTTTTAGGCAAAGAAAACTTGTGTTATTTATTATCATAACATATTTTTCTCTTCATTACTCTAAATATTTTTTCAAATATTTTCCTGTATAAGATTGTTCCACTTTGCAGATTTCTTCTGGTGTACCGCTAGCTACGACGGTTCCACCTTTTGCTCCGCCTTCTGGCCCAATGTCAATAATATAATCGGCGGTTTTTATCACTTCTAAGTTATGCTCAATGACAACAATGGTATTTCCGCCTTCTTTTAGTTTTCCTAAAATATCAACTAATTTGTGAACGTCTGCAAAATGAAGCCCTGTTGTTGGTTCATCTAAAATATAAATTGTTTTTCCTGTACTTCGTTTGCTAAACTCTGTTGCTAACTTAATACGCTGCGCTTCCCCTCCAGATAAAGTAGTGGAAGGTTGTCCAAGTTTAATGTATCCAAGTCCTACCTCTTTTAACGTCTCAATCTTTCTACTAATCGATGGTACATTCGCGAAGAAATCACAAGCCTCTTCTACTGTCATTTCAAGGACATCATAAATACTTTTATCTTTATATTTTACTTCTAATGTCTCTCGATTATAACGATGCCCATGACACACTTCACAAGGAACATAAACATCTGGTAAGAAATGCATTTCAATTTTAATAATTCCATCGCCACCACAGGCTTCACAGCGGCCACCTTTTTTATTAAAACTAAATCTTCCTTTGTCATATCCTCTTGCTTTTGCATCTTTTGTCATAGCAAAAAGATCGCGAATCTGATCAAACACACCTGTATAAGTCGCTGGATTGGAACGAGGCGTTCTTCCAATTGGAGATTGATCGATATTAATGACTTTATCCAG
>DVIZ01000007.1 GCA_018710905.1 Candidatus Scybalomonas excrementigallinarum
AATTGAGTTATACCATAAAAAAATATCTATGAAAAAGAAACGATTTTTAATAGGTTTAAAACCCATGCAATATTTAGAAGAAGTATTAAAGGCATAATAAAAATTTTTTAACATTGACAAAATGTTAGGGGAGAAAAAACTTTCATGCGTTTTGCCTGCAAATACTGTAAAAATAACTTGTAAGCAACTAATGCTTATGATAGAATGAATAACGTTGCTATTATTATTATCGACAACACTGAAGGTTTACTTCAGTAATTTTATAAAGTAAGGATGGTTTTTATGAAAATCGCAAGAGAAGATGTTAGAAACATCGCAATTATCGCCCATGTTGACCACGGGAAAACAACGTTAGTGGACGAGCTTTTAAAACAAAGCGGTGTATTTCGTGAGAATCAAGAAGTACAAGAGCGTGTTATGGACTCCAATGACATTGAACGTGAACGCGGTATTACGATTCTTTCAAAAAACACAGCAATTTATTATAAAGATACAAAAATTAATATTATTGACACTCCAGGACATGCTGACTTCGGTGGTGAAGTAGAACGTGTTCTTAAAATGGTAAACGGTGTTATTCTTGTCGTTGATGCCTACGAAGGAGCTATGCCTCAGACAAAATTCGTTATGAAAAAAGCCCTTGAATTATCACTTCCTGTTATTCTTTGTGTCAATAAAATTGACCGTCCAGAAGGACGCCCAGATGAAGTCGTAGATGAAGTATTAGAGCTTTTCTTAGAATTAGAAGCCGATGATTCTCAATTAGATTGTCCTGTTGTATACGCTTCTGCTAGAAACGGATACGCTATGCTCAATTTAGATGATGAGCGCAAGGATATGAAACCTTTATTTGAAACAATTATCGACTATATTCCAGCTCCAACTGGAGATCCAGAAGCAGATACACAGATTTTAATCAGTACCATTGACTACAATGAATATGTTGGACGTATCGGTATTGGTAAAGTGGATAACGGCTCTATTCGTGTAAATCAAGATTGTTATCTTGTAAACCACCATGAACCAGACAAAAAAGAACGAGTAAAAATCAGTAAACTCTATGAATTTGAAGGATTAAATCGTGTAGAAGTACAGGAAGCAACTATTGGTTCTATCGTTGCTATCTCTGGTATTTCTGATATTCACATTGGCGATACTCTTTGTTCTTTAACAAACCCTGTAGCCATTCCTTTCCAAAAAATCAGTGAGCCAACAATCGCTATGAACTTCCTTGTAAATGATAGTCCATTAGCAGGACAAGAAGGAAAATACATCACTTCTCGTCATTTACGCGATCGTTTATTTCGCGAATTAAATACAGATGTCAGTCTTCGTGTGGAAGAGACAGAGTCTGCGGAAGTATTTAAAGTATCTGGACGTGGAGAGCTTCACTTATCCGTATTAATTGAAAATATGCGACGTGAAGGTTATGAGTTCGCAGTAAGTAAAGCCGAAGTTCTCTATCAAGAAGATGAACGCGGTCAAAAATTAGAACCTATGGAAATCGCCACAGTAGACGTTCCAGACGACTTTTCTGGAACAGTTATCCAGAAATTAAGCCAAAGAAAAGGGGAACTTCAAGGAATGACACCAATGAGCGGTGGCTATACTCGTCTTGAATTCTCTATTCCATCTCGTGGTTTAATCGGATATCGTGGAGAATTTTTAACTGATACAAAAGGAAATGGTATTTTAAATACATTATTCGATGGATATGGCCCATATAAAGGAGATATTCAATATCGTAAACAAGGTTCTTTAATCGCTTTTGAATCTGGTGAAACGATTACTTACGGATTATTTGCGGCACAAGAACGTGGTACTTTATTCGTTGGCCCTGGCGAAAAAGTATATGCAGGAATGGTAATCGGACAAAACGGAAAAGCAGAAGATATCGAAATCAACGTTTGTAAAACAAAGAAATTGACAAATACTCGTGCTTCTGGTTCCGATGATGCGTTAAAATTAACACCTCCAAGAATTCTTTCTTTGGAACAGGCGTTAGAATTTATCGACACGGATGAATTATTAGAAATCACACCAGAAACCATTCGTATTCGTAAGAAAATTTTAGATTCTCGTATGAGAATGCGTTCAAAAAAATAAACAAAAATAATTTAAAAATGCCTTGGCAATATTTTCTGTTGCCAAGGCATTTTTTCGCACTCTCTTATTCTTTTACTTCCAAAAATATAAAATAAGATTGCTCTTCTAACAAATTATCATCTGCTTGTTCTGTTTCTTCTAAAATTTCTCCATAAAAAGTTACAAGATCATTATTTTTTAATAATAATACGCTTTTATCTTCTTCATTTTGATAAATGGATGTTCCTATTTGAAATCCTATTGGATAAGCACTTCCATTAGCAGTCATCTCTAATTCGCTCACGGTTCGATCCACATTATCCCCTGTAAATCCTTGAATCTTCCCTACTTCTTTTAATCCACTTAAAAAGGCATGATCTTGTAAATATTCTTTCCTCTTCTTCATTTCTTCCTCTGTTTCATTGAGCAGAGAAAATTGATAGCGTTTATTTTCATATTGAATTTCCATCGGTAAATACATATTGAGATCCATTTGATGATAGAGATTGAGGAAATCTTCTGCTTTTTTTCCTTCTTTGTTATATTTTTTTGCAATCTGCTGATAAACATCTTTTGGAATTTCTACAAAATAAGCGTTTGTATAAACCGTATTGTCTTCATTCCACTCTCCTACAAAACCGGTGTCCTTTTGTGTAAAAATATAATACTTATCTTCCGATAATACTTTTACATATAACACTTCTTTTCTACCTTCTGTTTGAAAAACTTCGCAATCTTTTTCAATTCCTAAATACGTTCCATTTTTTGTAGCTTCTAATTCTTCTAACTGTTCATAAACACGATCTTGATCATCCCGAATTTTCTTTACTTGTCCAACTTTTTTTGCCCCTTCTGGCAATAAAAAAATCCAGTCGTTATAAATTCCTTCATAACTATTATTTTGATACTTTAAAGTAACGGGGAAAAAATCTTCTAATTGTTTTTCTGTAAAAAAGTTTGATAAATCCTCTTCTCCTTGGATCCCATATCTAGATATGCTTTTTAAAAATTCCAACTCACCATCAGTAATCGAAACACCATTCTCATTGGTATAGATAGTATGGGATTCATTCCAAGAACCTTCCTTCCCAATTGTCACTGGATCTTTCGCCTCTAACTTTACATAATAAACAATGAAAAATACTGCTAACACAATACTACCTAATACCGAATAAATAATCGATTTTTTCATTCTCCCTTATTTCTCCCTCTTCTTCTATTCAAATGATAAAACTTCTCCCTCTATGATTGCATAATAGAACATATCTCCTTGTTCTATTTGAATCTTTCCATTTGTCACTTCCACCAATTTTTTCTCTATTAGTTCCACTTGGTTGATTGGAACTAAAACTTGCATCGTTACGATATCCGTATAATCGCTTGTCTCAATATGAATTTTTTCACTTCCCAATAAATATTGAATTTTCCCAATATCATTATAGTTTGTGATGAGCTTAATTCTTCTTGCCAATTTTTTTTCAATGACTTGACTATTTTTTAATCCTTCTTGGGTTGCCTGTGTATACGCGCGAACAAGCCCGCCTGTGCCTAATAGCGTTCCTCCGAAATATCTTGTAACAACAACGGCAACATTGTGAATTTCCCCACCAGTTAACACTTCTAACATTGGTTTTCCAGCTGTTCCACTTGGTTCTCCATCATCACTGCATCGCAATGTCTCTCGCTCCACTCCGACACAGAAGGCAAAACAATTATGCCTTGCATCATAATATTTTTTTCGCATTTCTTCAATAAAGGCTAATGCCTCTTCTTCTGTTTCCACCGGTCGTACATTGGCAATAAACCTAGACTTCTTTTCTACAATTTCTCCTTGTCCGCCTGTAAATACTGCTTTATATGTCTCTACCATTGTCAATTCCTACCTTTCGATCGCAGTTTTCTCTCTTTTTTCTTATCCTTCTTTTCTTTTATCCAGATTATGATAAAAACTTTTATTTTCTATTCTTTTCTTACCTAGTATAACACAATTTTTTTCTTTATAAAATATTAATTGTTTGCTATAATAATAAGAATACGAAGGAGGTAGATATGAATCTTAATAAAAATAATATAGACCGTAAACAGCGTAATTTATCATCAAAACTACCAAAAGTTCGTAAAAAGTTTTCTGTAATTCTTTTTAAGTACACCCTTGTTGCCATTCTGGCTCTTTTAGTCATTGGCGCTGGTGCTGCTTTTGGTATGGTTAGAAGTATTCTAGATAACGCTCCAGACATTGATCCTTCTGATGTACAACCAGAAGGCTTTTCAACAACCATTTATAATCAAGATGGGGAAAAGCTTTTGTCATTAGCCGATTATGATTCTAATCGAATTTATGTAACCATCGATAAAATTCCTAAAAATCTTCAAAACGCCTTTATTGCCATTGAAGACGAACGATTTTATGAACATGATGGAATCGATCCACGTGGAATCGCCCGTGCTTTCTTCGTTGGAGTAAAAAATATTCTCAGTGGAAACAGCGGTTTTTCAGAAGGTGCCAGCACATTGACCCAACAGTTAATTAAAAATAATGTATTTGCCGCCTATTCTGAGCCAAGTTTCATTGTCAAATTAGAACGTAAAATTCAAGAACAATACTTGGCATTAAATCTAGAAAAAAAATTGACAAAAACAATGAGCAAATACGAGGCAAAACAGCAAATATTAGAATATTATCTGAATACTATTAACTTAGGTCAAAGTACCCTCGGTGTTCAAGCGGCTGCAAACCGCTATTTTGATAAAGATGTTAGCGAACTCACACTTTCTGAGTCAGCGGTTATCGCAAGTATTACAAAAAACCCTTCTGCCCTTGACCCGATTCGACACCCAGAGGATAATGAAAAGCGAAGAGCCACCATATTAAAACGTATGCTCGATCAGGAATTGATCACACAAAAACAATACAATAAAGCAATGAAAGATGATGTCTATTCCAGAATCAAACAAGTGGATACGAAACAGTCTAACAGCAGTATTTACTCCTACTTCATGGACGCTTTAATCGTACAAGTGATTGATGACTTGCAAGAGCAACTCGGATATAATCGAACACAGGCATACAACGCCCTTTACCGAGGTGGTCTTAGCATTTATGCAACACAAGATCAAACCATTCAAGAAATCTGTGATTCCGTTATCTCAGATCCTTCTATGTTCCCTGATAATTCGGATGTATCCCTTGGCTATCGCCTTTCCATTCAGAAGAAAGATGGTACGACAAAAAATTATTCGGAATACGATGTGGATGCTTATCTACGCCAAAAATTAAAAACTTCTCGCTCTCAGATGATTTTTTCTAATTCTGATGAAGCGAAGGCCGCAGCAGAAGAATTTAAGGCAACGGTATACAATCCTAAAAAAGGAGATACGCTTCTTGGTGAAAAAATTACAACGACAATTCAGCCACAAGTTTCTTTTACTTTAATGGATCAAAAGACAGGTTATGTAAAAGCAATTGTTGGCGGACGAGGAGAAAAAACAGGAAACCTCACATTGAATCGTGCAACAGATACAACAAGACAGCCTGGCTCTACGTTTAAAATCGTATCTGCCTATTTGCCTGCTCTTGATACTTCTGGTGTCACATTAGCAACTACTTTTAATGACGCTCCATACAACTGGCCAAACACTTCACAGCCTGTAAGAAATGCCAATCGTCAATATGGTGGTCTTACTACTGTTCGAAAGGCAATTCAAAACTCAACGAACATTGTAGCGGCAAAAACAATGGAAATCGTCACTCCACAAGTTTCTTATAATTACTTACTCAACTTAGGATTTACAACGCTTGTGGACAGGCAGGTAAATGCAGATGGCTCTGTGTACTCCGATATCCAATACCCAACCGCTCTTGGCGGCATTACCAATGGAGTTACCAACTTAGAATTAACAGCTGCTTATGCTGCTATCGCAAATCAAGGAGTTTATACAAAGCCAATTCTTTATACAAAAATTATTGATCATGAAGGTAACCTCCTTTATGACAACACACCAACAACAAAACAAGTTATGAAAGACTCAACTGCATGGCTTTTGACAAATGCTATGGAAGACGTCGTAAACTATGGAACAGGAACAGCAACGAAGCTAAATGGAATGACTTCTGCTGGAAAAACTGGTACAACTTCCAATAATGTAGACTTTTGGTTTTCAGGATATACGCCTTATTATACCGCCTCTATTTGGTATGGTTATGATATCAATAAAAGCTTTTCTAGCGGAAGCGCCCACCAAATTATTTGGAAAACAATTATGGATAAAGTGGACTCCACTTTACAATTGAAAGATAAGAGCTTTACAAAACCTTCTTCTATCACACGAGCGACTATTTGCACAAAATCTGGTAAACTAGCAGTTTCTGGACTTTGTGATCGCGATCCTCGTGGAAGTACCATCCGCACAGAATATTTTGCAAAAGGAACGGTTCCAACAGAAGAATGTGATGTTCATGTAAAAGTAACTCTTTGTAAGGAATCAAAAGAACCAGCCAGCAAATATTGCCCTGATTACGACCTCGTTTCCTATGTATATCTCATTCCACCAGAAGATAGCAGTGATGAAACTGCGGATGCTCCTTACTATCTTCCAGATAACTTCCAAAACCAGACTTGCCACATCCATACCGGCTCGTCTTTTGGTTCTCAATTCTTGGCACCATATACCGAAGCTCTGAAAGAACCAACACGGATTCCTGATTCCTCGGAATCTCTTCAAAGAAGGAAAATAGACTCTGAGGAAGAATTAGATCCCGATGAACAAGCAATTTCTGAGGAATAAAGATCAAAGAACGAAAAATACTATCATTTAGAAATTTTTTCAAATTATGATAGTAACAACAACTACATTTACTAGTTTTATTATTGCCATATGAGAGATATCTTCTTTCATATGGCTCGTTCTTTTGGTTCGACGAAAATAATTTTAAGAACATTATTTTGGAAAAAACAAAAAAATAAAACAATTTTTATTTATATTTTTTTCAACTTCTTAACATATTTTTGTAAATATTAACGTTTTCTTAACATCTTTTCTAAAGGAACCTCTATGCATTCTCTTACTTTTTCTGTATAATTTAATTTCGGAGGATAGGAGTATGATGAAACAACAGATGAAAAATTATTTTTTTACAACAGAGAAACGAAAACGATGGCTAAAAAATATTCTTTATTTAATAGCAATTTTAGTATTAGCTACTTTAGCGGCAGCCTTTGACCATCAGTTTCGGAGAATTAATATTGTATCCACTTATATTCTCGCAATTGTCATTATTGCACGGATAACAGACGGTTATATTTGGGGGATTGTTGCCTCTCTTTTTTCCGTACTCTGCGTAAATTATCTATTTACATATCCGTATTTCTCGTTTGATTTTACACTTGATGGATATCCAATTACATTTTTAATTATGTCCGCAACTGCACTTCTTGTTAATATTACAACAGTAGAACTGAAACAACATGCACAAGATGCATCGCGCAAAGAAAAAAATACACAAGAACTTTATTTTGTTATGAAAGACTTAGTTGCTATTACGACCAATGAACAAGCAATTTCCGTTACGGTCTCTCATTTCAAAAACTTTTTTCATACAAATGTTATTTTTCATCGTCCTGAAGAAGCTTGCCATAAAACTGGCCTCGATGGTCAATGGTATTATCTTCCATTGGAATCTCCTTCTGAATATTATGGAACACTTGCAATTGATATTACACCGATCAAAATGGAAACCAATGAATTTTCCCGTTTTGTAGAGCTTGTCACTGCAAGAACCCTTACTGTATTAGAATCACTTCGTTTAAAGGAAATTCAAAAACAGACGATGATTGAATCCGAACGCGAAAAAATGAGAAGCAACTTACTTCGTGCTGTTTCTCATGATCTTCGTACTCCGTTAACAACAATGCTTGGTTCCACAACGACACTTATGGACAATCAAAATATTTTCGATAACGATACAAAAATGAAGTTATTATCAGACATTCGTGATGACTGTGAATGGCTCATTCATATGGTCGAGAATTTACTCTCTGTCACAAGAATTCGTGAAGGTGATACCAAACTAAAAACAACACTAGAGCCTGCGGAAGAGATTATCGCTGAAGCAGTCACAAAATTAAAAAAACGATGCCCAAACACCGAATTCCATGTAAAGATTCCAGAGGAACTTCTCATGGTACCAATGGACGCCACCTTAATTGAACAAGTTATTATTAACTTAGCGGAAAACTCAGTTCATCACTCTGGCTGTCCTTCACCAATTGACATTACACTCTCTCGTTCTGAGAATAACGCTGTATTCCAAATCCGTGATTATGGACGGGGTCTACGCCCAGAACAACTGGATCACCTTTTTGATGGATACACTTCTTATTCTTCTCAGAGCCAAGATAGTTATAAAGGAATGGGCATTGGACTCTCCATTTGTATGACGATTATAAAGGCACACAATGGAACAATTAGGGGTTATAATAACAACACGGAAAAGCAGGGAGACGCTTGCTTTGAATTTTCCCTGCCTATGGAGGAATTTAACTATGAATAAGACAACAATTCTCATTGCAGAAGATGAAAAAGGCATTAGTAACTTTATAGCGACAACATTGCTCGCTAATGGCTATAAGGCATTACAAGCATATACGGGACAATCTGCTCTCTCTATGATCTCATCTCATTGTCCAGATCTTGTTCTTTTAGATCTTGGACTTCCTGACATGGATGGTATGGATATTTTAAAAGAGATTCGTAGTTGGACTGGTGTTCCTGTCATTGTTGTCTCTGCTCGTGATCGAGAGCAAGACAAAGTAGAGGCTCTTGATTATGGTGCAGATGACTATCTTACAAAACCTTTTGGTACTTATGAATTGCTTGCAAGAATTCGTACTGCTCTTCGTCACCATTTATCAGCCACTTCCTCTACTAACTTACCAAAGACAACCTATCGTTCTGGGGATCTTTGCATCAACTTTGATAAATATTTAATTACCTTAAATGATGAAGAAATTCATTTAACACAAATTGAATATAAAATTGTTGCACTTTTAGCCCAAAACGCAGGCAAAGTCATGACATACGAATCGATTATTACTCAAATTTGGGGACCTTATGCATTAAAGGATAACCAAATTCTTCGTGTCAATATGGCTAATATTCGTCGTAAAATTGAAAGCAATCCAGGGGAGCCAAAATATATCTTTACCGAAGTCGGTGTTGGTTACCGCATGGTAGAAGAAGATAATTAAAAATAACAAAAAAGTTGGATTTTGTCACCAAACAAAATCCAACTTTTTTTATACAGACGTCTTATCAATCATAATATTTAAAATTTCTACATCGGTTTTTTTCATTCCAACTCGACCGATATATCCAACATTTTTAATGGTATTTTCTACATCTTCCCCAACGATGCCCTCTCCCGCCTGAAAACAACAAGAGTTCATACTCATATTATGAGCTAAAATAGCCGCTTCAACAGAAGAAGCAATTTTGGCAGCACAGGAAGGTTTGGCTCCATCACAAACAATTCCTCCTACGTTAGCAATCGTATTTGTAATTGTTTTACACACTTGTTCATAAGTTCCACCATATAAATAAGTAATCCCTGCTCCACTACCACAGGCAGCACTTACTGCACCACAATAAGCGGAAAGACTTCCTATGTATTTCTTTTGATGAATGGAAATTAAATTGCTAACTGCCAAAGCGCGATACATTTTTTCTTCCCCAACTTGTAATTCCTTTGCATATTCTATAACAGGAAGGGATACTGTCATTCCTTGATTTCCACTTCCTGAGTTGATAACAACTGGTAAAGAACAACCGCTCATTCTTGCATCAGAGCCTGCCGCTGCTGCTGCTCTTGCTCTTGTACAAACATCGCTTCCATAGGTAGATAACAATGTTCTTCCTACCTGTGCTCCGTACACTTTTTTTAATCCCTCTTTTGAAATCGCCGTATTCATTTCCACTTGTGGCTCTAAAATCGGCTTAATCTCTTCGATTGACACCGTATCCGCAAATTCTAAAATGTCTTTTACATTTAATTTTGATTTATCAAAGCGTTCGTTTGCTTCTTCATGAATGGAATTCTCTAATAATACTTGCCCATCTTTTACAATTTTTGTAATCAATGTATGTCGATTGACAATGGTAACTTCTGCACTATGCTCTTTTGATACTACATTGGCACTAATATATAAATTTTCCACTTCCTCCTTTAAAGAACAGGTACAATAGCCATTAGCAATTAATTTTTTCGCCTCTTCAATCTGTTCTTTTGTTACGCTTTCTAATACTTCTAACCCTCTGTTTGCATCGCCGCCAATCACTCCTAATACGCCAGCTACTTCAATCCCTTTTAATCCACCAGAATTTGGAACCGTTACAGCTTTGACATTTTTTATAATATTTCCACTACAACAAAGCTCCATAGAAGTTGGCATCTCACCAAGAACTTCTCTTGCCTTCGCAGCTGCATAAGCAATGGCAATGGGTTCTGTACATCCTAAGGCTGGAACAAGCTCATATTTTAAAATTTCAATATAGTTTCTAACGATATCTTTATCCATTTGTATCCTTCTTCCTCTTATCTTTTTCTTGTTGTTTTCTCTTTTTCATAGCTTTATAGGAAGAAACTCGTTTCCTCCATTTTTTATTGTCATTATCCGTCTCAAACTCTGAAAAACGCTCTGATAATATCAGTAATCATATTAGTAACATATTTTAAATATATCGTGTTTTTCTAAAAAAGTCAATTGCCTTCTTCTTTGTCGAATTCTTTACTTTTCATTTAGATTTTGTTATGATATTTTTGTAACTACAAACATTTTCACTTGAAAAGAACTGGACTTATAAAAATGAAAACAGAAAAAAGTTTAAAAACAATTATTTATAATGCAATATTGGAAGGTATTTTTTCTGGCGAATATAAACCAAATCAAATTTTAAATGAAAAGGAATTGGTAGAAAAATATGGTTGTAGCAAATCTCCGATTCGAGATGCTTTAATTACACTATGTAATGAAGGAGTCTTAAGAAACATTCCCCGATATGGTTATGAGGTCATTCGTCTCACAAAAGAAATGGTAGAACAAGTCTTGCAATATCGACTCATATTAGAAAGTGGATATTTGCGTCTTTCTTATGAAAAAATCACCCAAAATCAGATCGAAGAATTAAAAAAAGTAGATATTTTATGC
Organism: Candidatus Scybalomonas excrementigallinarum; assembly: GCA_018710905.1. Taxonomy (GTDB): domain Bacteria; phylum Bacillota; class Clostridia; order Lachnospirales; family Lachnospiraceae; genus Scybalomonas; species Scybalomonas excrementigallinarum. The sequence goes on from DVIZ01000007.1 coordinate 11,289, forward strand.
AATGAATCCAAAAAAGATATTTTTACTCATTGGGATTCGAATCAAAATTTTCATCTTCAACTAATTGCTCTTTCTGGAAGCTCCTATGCTTATCAAGAGCTAAAGCGTTCTATGGAATTGTTAAAACGAGCCTATGCGCAGTTTTATTGGGATAAATGGGACAATATCCTTATTCCTTCTGATATGAAATGTCATAAGAATATTTTAAATGCCTTAGAAGAGAAAAATATTGAACAAGCGATTCAATATTTAGCAACGGATCTCAATGACTTTGGAATGTAATAATAACAGGTTCTATAATAAAAAACGATGAAAAGCACACTTTGGGAACTTCTCATCGTTTTTTCTTTCTAAAAACAGTTTTATTTCTTCATCTTTGGCTGGAACAATAAACTAGCAATATAAGAGAAAATAAGGGCACTGGCTGTTCCCGATGCAGCTGCTTTAAATCCACCACGGAACAATCCTAAAAATCCATGAATGTCGATAGCTTCTTTTACCCCTTTCCACAAGTTATATCCAAATCCAGTTAACGGAACGGTAGCTCCACATCCAGCCCACTCGGTCAAGGGTTCATAAACTCCTAATGCTCCTAAAATACATCCAGCAACAACAAGGGTTACCATCACCCTTCCTGGCATCATCTTTGTTTTATCCATTAAAATTTGTGCTAGGACACAAATAATTCCTCCTATCACAAATGCTTTTACATAAACCATATTTTATCCTTTCTCTCGCACGACAGTCGGCTTTATTGACGTTCTAATATGACAGCATGAGCAATTCCTGGTACACTTTGTCCTTCATTAAAGCTCATCGTAGATAACAAGGCACCTGTTGGTACGAATAATATGCGATGCCATTCTTTTTTCATTAACTTATCCATACAATATCCTGCTAAAGTCACCGCACTACAAGCACAACCAGAGCCACCTGCATGAGTATCTTGTGTCTCATCATCAAAAATTCTCATTCCACAATCCATATGAATCTTTGAAATATCATAGCTATTGTCTTTTAATAATTTAATTAAGATTTCTCTTCCAACGCTTCCTAAATCCCCTGTGACAATTTGATCATATTCTTCTGGCTGCCAATCCATATCTTGTAAATTTTGATAAATAACATCAGCTGCTGCTGGTGCCATAGCGGCCCCCATGTTCATAGAGTCTTTTACACCATAATCTTTAATAACCCCTGTTGTAATTCCTTTAATTTTCACACTTCCTTGGGAAGAAGAGACGATAAACGCTCCACTACCTGTTACCGTCCATGTAGAACTAAGCGGTCTTTGGTTTCCATACTCTAGTGGAAAACGAAAGTTTTTTTCCGCACTTCCTAAATGGCTTGACGTAAGCGCTCCCACTTCATCTGCATAGCCAGCGGCTACGGTCATAGCCGCTAAGGACAAGGACTCTCCCATAGTGGAACAGGCCCCATAAAGTCCAAAGATAGGAATACCGATATCTTTCATAGCAAATGTGGTTCCTGTAATCTGTCCTTGTAAATCCCCTGCAAACAGGTAACGCAAATCTTCTTTTTTTATCTTTCCCTTTTTTAAAGCGAGGGAAAGGGCTTCTAACTGAAAACGGCTTTCTGCTAATTCCCACGTTTCCTCACCAAATGTCGGATCATCAATAATTTTATCAAAAAATTGTGCTAGAGGACCTTCTCCTTCTTTTTTTCCAACAATGGAAGCACAACTTCTAATATAAGGTGTTTTTTCAAACAAAATACTTTGCTTTCCTTGTTTCATTGAGAACTCCTTTCTCTTATGCTATCTTTTCTAGTGACGGAATATCGACCATAGGAAATAAATAAGTCCTGTTAAAAAAGATGTAAACACTCCATATAAAATAACAGGGCCTGCAATCGTAAAAATTTTCACCCCTATCCCAAAGACTTGTCCTTCTTTTTGATACTCAATGGCTGGTGATGCAACGGAGTTTGCAAATCCAGTAATCGGAACTAACGCCCCTGCCCCACCAAATTTTACGATTGGATAATATAAGTTAAATGCTGTTAACACAACACTGGATAGTACTAATATTAGCGTTACATATCCTGCTGCATCTTCTTCATTTAATCCTACAAACTCTTTACCAAATTGGAAAATCAACTGTCCTATGGTACAAATAATTCCTCCAATAAAAAATGCCTTCACACAGTTCATAAAACAGCTATGAACCGGGGTAATTTGCTCCACATATTCATTATATTCTTTTTTTGTTGGTTCTTTTCTCATAGTTTCCTCCAAATCATTCTTTTCTCTTATTTCACGGTTTCTCTTCTCTTTATCCGATATCTCATTCTTTTATTTTGCTAAGAAAAATTGCACAAAGGAACTAACACCTTTTCCAATTGCCAATGCATAGACGACATAGGGTGCCCCTTTTCTTAATGACATTCTTCGAAAGAAAATTGGGAAAGTATTAATAATTTCCGCCAATGCCACTGCAAGACATCCGATAAAAATTCCTGAAAATAATCCAAAAATAACTAAAAAAACAGCTCCAAACGGTATTGGTGTCGAATAAAGAGAAACAACGTTACCGAGTGTTACTCCTAGAATTAAACAGTTCTCATATAAAACCGCTTTGTTCACGGTTTTTGACTCACTTGCTAGCCTTGGAATCACACCAAGCATTGAAATCAGTGCAACAAATCCTCCTGCTACAGAAACTCCTGCACATGCTCCTAAAATTCCTAAAACTACTTCACGAACCAACATCAATCTCTTCCTCTTTCCTTCCTGCACCTTTAATAAAAGTATCATTGACATCTCTTTCATACAAGCGCATCTGTACTTGAAATGGTGTTGGATCGTCGGTCAACCGTTTTTGTGCTGCATGATTGAAGAAAACAATGACGCCTACCAATAACCCAATAGAATACGTAAGACTTAAAATAGATGGCCCATTTGCCTCTTGTCCCATAACAAGCCGATAAAGCATTCCAAATACTTGTTCGGTGTTAACATCGTTATTATAAGTCATAATGGAAAAACCAGCACCGAAAAAAGATACAAGGCAGATTAAAAAAATCTTACTCCATAAGATAAATTTTTTTTCTTTCTTCGGTGGCTTATAATAGACAATAAAATCATTTTCACCCATATTTTCAACTTCTACTTCGGGACATTGCTTTTTTATTAACTCAATCACTCTTAAAATAGAAAAGACTTCTCTCCCATTTTCTTGTTTTCGAAATTGATAAAGTTCAATCTCTCCCACCTGATACGCCAGTTCTGGATCTTGACAATAAATACTTGCAATCTCTTTTATCCGAAGTTTTGGCTCTCGAACACAACTGCTCTGCTCGATTTTGATGTAAATAACTGCCATAGATTTTTCTCACCTTCTTGTTTGTTTTCCTTAGTATGGCAAGAAAATATCCTTTTTATTCATAAAATCATTGTCCATTCTTCTCTTATCTTTCTTTTTCATTCTAACTTTTATTTATCCAATTCTTTTCTCAATTTCAATAACACCTTTTTTTCCATTCTGGAAATTTGTACTTGAGATACTCCTAACATTTTTGCAATCTCTGTTTGAGTTTTTTCTTCAAAATAGCGCAATCTTATCATCTCTTGTTCTTGTTCACTTAATGTATTCATCAACTCTTTTATTGTAATTTTATTTAATATTGCTTCGTTGGCATTTGTCTTCTCTTCTAATCGATCTACAAGACAAATATCACTGCCTTCCGATTGGTAAATGGTTTTATAAATGGATTCCACTTCCACATTGGCATCCAATGCTTCCACTAGTTCTTCCTCTGGAATCTCAATACAGCTTGCTAACTCGGAAATGGTTGGCTCTCGCCCATATTCATACATAAACTTCTCCTGTGCAATGCGAGCCTTTCCTGCATTTTCTTTTAAAGTTCGACTCACTTTAATCATCCCATCATCCCGTAAAAATCGTTTGATCTCTCCTGTGATCATAGGCACTGCATAAGTGGAAAATTTCACATCATATTGTATATCAAATTTATCAATGCTTTTCATTAGGCCAATACAGCCAATTTGAAACAGATCTTCTAGTTCGTATCCTCGGTTCAAGAATCTTCTTGCAACGCTATATACAAGCCCTATATTATCCGTTACAAGTTGTTCTCTTGCTTTTTTATCACCTTGTACCGCTTGAATTAAAAGTGCTCTGTTCTCATCTATCATTTTCACCAATTACCTTTTTCATATAAATTGTTGTCCCCTCTCCTAATCGAGAGTCTACTTCCACTTCATCCATAAAGGCTTCCATAAAGGAGAATCCCATTCCTGAACGCTCCATTTCAGGCTTTGAAGTATAAAGAGGTTCCATCGCTTGTTCAATATTTCCAATTCCAACGCCAAAATCCTTAATCAGAAAAGAACACTCTCTCCCTTTTATTGTAGCTTCTACGACAATGACTCCCTCCTTTCCCTCATATCCATGAATAATACAGTTTGTAACAGCTTCTGAAATGGCGGTTTTTACGTCCGCCAACTCTTCTACTGTCGGATCTAAACTGATCAAAAAAGCAGAGACTACTGTCCTTATAAAACTTTCATTTTCAGATTTACTATCGAATTCAATTCTCATATGGTTTTTGTTGTTCATCTTTTCCTCCTAGACAGTTTCCTGCCTTCCTTTTCTTTCCCATTTTTTATTTTTCATTATTCGCTTCTAAGATCGCTTCTTCTATGCTATCTCTTAATAAAACAATCCTCTCTAAACCAGATAATTTTATTAAACGAAACAAATTCTGATTGCAACCTGTTAAATAAAGATTTCCTCCAAGTTTTCTTACTTGCTTATAGCGATTTAATAACATTCCAATTCCTGAACTATCCATAAAACTGACTTCTGTAAAATCAAAGACCATATTTTTTATCCCTGCTTGTAATAACCCATAATCCATTCTTCCCCGAATGGCATCCGCCATATGTTGGTCAAGCTCTCCTGAAAGTGCTGCAATCAGACAGCTTCCATTTTGTGAAATTTCAATATCCATAATCTTTCCTCCACTTCTTTCTTCTATTCATAATAATTGCGTGTTGATAAGTAAAAAAAGTTAAAAAAAACGCGGTAGTACTGCTTTAGAATTCCTTCTATTTGCGTACTACCGCATTTCTCATCGTTAACTATTGGCTTCTAATGTATTAAGATACCCTTGAGCATCATTTGCTCTTGATGTTCCTGGGAAGTCCTTAATTAACAAATTGTAGTATTTTTTTGCGTTCTTTGTATCTCCCTTTCTATCATAGCATCTTGCCATAAAATAGAGAGATTCGGTATTCTCTTTATTCATTTCATAGGACTTTTTAAGAAGCTCTAATGCTTCATCATAATTTCCAACATTGTATTGGTTCCATCCTTGTCCATAAAGAGATTGAGACGCATATTCTAGTGTATTTTCACATAAATCTTGGTATACTTGTTTCGCTGTATCTGTCTTTAAATCGGATTCTTTAATTTGAATCAACTCTTCTGCCGCAGATACGCGATCGTTATCATAATAGTATTGACTTGCTAAAAGAAGACGATCATAAAGACTCTTTGCATCATCGCCACGATAAGTCTCTAGTTCTTTTGTAAGTTTTTTATTGTTTGTTGTTAATGTTTTATTTTTCTCTTTTAAACTTGTAATTGTTGCATTTTTAGCTGCTAATTCTTCTTCTGCGCTTGTCTGAGATTTTTGCATCGCTTCTTTTGTAGACGACACTTTACTTGGGATTACTAAAAACCACATAGCTAGAAAACAGACTGCAAATCCAATGAAAATATAAACTAAGTTTCTCATATTGGAAACAGGTTCTTTATAAGAACCAAGTGGCTTGGCACTGACTTTTTTATCCACTTGTTTTTGCACTGGCTCTTCTTTTTTGTCTTCTTTCTTTTCTTGACTCACATTCAGTGCGACTCCATTGCTATTTCCATTAATCGCTGTCATATAGCGAATCGCTGTCATATTATGCGTATCCATTTTTAAAACTTTTTCTAATATCTTTTTTGCCTTTTCTTTCTCATCATTTTTTAAATGCATAAAAGCTAAAAGCAACTGTCCTTTAATAAAATTCGGACTCAAGGTAAGTACTTTTTTAATTTGAATAAACGCCATATCCTCATTTTTTTGTTTCATATAAGTCAATGTCTGATTATATTTTTTTGCCACTTGATTGGCATTATCAAGACGACCTGGGTTATCCAAAATATAACTCTCATATGTCTTGGCCAAATTATCATTTGGCTGAAAATGTAAACTGATTTTCCATTCTCTTACTGCCTTTGCTGTCTCACCCATTTCAAAATAAACAAGACCCAACAAATTTCTTGCATCTGTCAATTCTTTTTTATATTTTAATGCCTTATTTAAATCAGAAACAGCCCCAGAAAGATCACGGATTTTGGCTTTTTCAAGCCCGCTATTATAATAATAATTTGCCGTATTATATGCTTTTTTAAAAAAATCTGCATTCACACCACATGTTGGGCATGTATGATCTTTTTGAATTGCACTATGGCACTTCATACAATCCATTGCGACTGCCTCCTAATTATCCTTGCCTGACTTTAATTCTTGTGCTTCTTTTGCTAATTCCAACATGATATCTGTCATGTCCTTTAAATCATCTTTATAAATCGCATTTTCCGATGGATCAACTTCGGAAACTGGCTGAAATTTCTTCAATTCTTCTGCAAAATTAATCATCGCTGTCACTCCTTTTCTCCTCTTATTATTTCGCTTAACTCCCCTGCTAAGTATAAAGAGCCTGCGCAATATAAGATTCTATTTTTTCCCTTTTGTTTCCATGCAAGAGCTTTTGAAAACACTTCTTTACTACTTTCTGAAATTATTTTCACATTTTCTTGTCCCATAGAACGAAATTGATTTGCAATACTCTCTGGATCCACCTTTCTTTCCCCACGAATTGCGGTTATAAATATGGAAGAAAAGATAGGCTCTTTTGTCAACAATGTAATCATGGCCCTATAATCTTTATCTGCTACTACTGCAAATAAAAGTCCTGCCTCTTTTCCATTGCTTTTTACTGTTTGAACCAATTGTACAATTGCAGGTTCATTGTGAGCGCCATCAATATAGACATCTTCCATCACCTGTTCCATACGACAAGGCCATCTCATATTTCTTAACCCTTTTTTTACTTCTTCTTCCTTTAGATCCGAACATAATTCAAAAAGAGCTAAAATAGCCAGTCCCGCATTTTCTACTTGATACTCTGCACAAGTGTCTATCGTTAGACTATCATATCTAATATATCGATTCTTCATAGAAAAATCAATAGCTTTCTGATTCTTTTTCAGAATTTTAATCATTTCTTTTGAAAGTACAATGGCTTTTGCATTTTTTTCGACAGCTCTTTCCAAAATAATGGAAGAACTCTCTTGATCCCCTAAATAGACAACAGGCGTATTTTCCTTTATAATTCCTGCCTTCTCTCCTGCGATTTCTAAAATGGTATTTCCCAAATACTGCATATGATCTTTTCCAATGGAAGTAATAACAGTAATGACTGGTTGTAACACATTAGTAGCATCAAGCCTTCCTCCAAGCCCTGTTTCATAAATGACATAAGTAATCTCTTTATGCCGTTCAAAAATTAAAGTGGCAATGACAAAAATTCCTTCAAAAAAAGAAACATGGGGATAGCCTTCTTCCACTAATTGATCCATCGCCATCTTAAAGCAACAAAAACACTCTAAAAACTCTTCTTTTTTTACAGGCTTCCCATCTATTCGAAACCGTTCCTCTAATACAATTAAATGCGGGGAAGTAAAGAGACCTACATGCTCCCCTTTTTCCATTAAAATACGATTCATATAAGCACAAGTAGAACCTTTTCCGTTGGTACCTGCTACATGAATTGCCTTTTTCGCTAAATGGGGATTTCCTAATCGCTCCAACAGTCTCAATAAATTTTCTTTTGTTGTTTTTTTTGCAAATTTCGGGATTTCTAATAAATAAGCAACTGCTTCTTCATAGGTGTATTCCTGTCTCATATTTTATGATTTTCACTCCCTCATAGAACGCACACACTTTTTGAAACACAAAAAGCTCTCTATTAAAACCTTTCGTAAAACGATGCTGAGGCTGTCGCATTAAGCAAACTCATATCCGCTTAGTGGGACAGCCCCGTTATCTTTCTTATTTCTTTAATTGCGCAAGACGTTCTCTTACTTGTTCTAACATACTTGTATATTTCACTAATTTTTCTTTTTCTTCATCGATTTTTGCCTGTGGAGCTTTGCTCATAAAACGCTCGTTAGAAAGCATTCCTTCCACACGTTTCACTTCACCGATTAATTTCTTTTCTTCTTTTTCAAGACGTTCTAATTCCTTAGCAATATCTACAAGCTCTGCAAATGGCATATAAATAACAGCATCAGGAATTACTGTTGATACAGCATCCTCATCAATTCCTGCCTTATCTTCTTGTACAAAAACTTCACTTGCATAAGCGAGAGTTTCAAAGAATACTCTACCATTTTCAAATACATTGCGGATTTCTTCTTTTTCAGAAACGACAAACACTTTTGCCTTTTTACTTGGAGCTACATTCATTTCCGCACGAAGGTTACGAATATTTCTTACGGCTCCTTTCATGATTTCTACCGCAAATTCATCCGCTTCAAAACTCCACTCTTCTTGATATTCTGGCCATTTTGAAATCATAATAGATTCTTCTTCCTCTTGTAAAGTACAAAAGATCTCTTCTGTAATAAATGGCATATATGGATGAAGAAGTTTTAAAGACTGAATTAACACATGTTTTAATGTCCAAAGTGCAGCCGCTTTTGTTTCATCTGCATCGTTATAAAGTCTTGGTTTTACCATTTCAATATACCAATCACAGAATTCTTCCCAAATAAAGTCATATACTTTTTGTACGGCAATTCCAAGTTCGAACTTATCCATATTTTCTGTTACATCTTTTGTCAATGTATTTACTTTTGATAAGATCCATTTATCCGCACTTGTTAATGCATTGACATCCATTTTCGCTGGAATTTCTGCTTTTTCTAAGTTCATCATAATGAAACGAGAAGCATTCCATACTTTATTTGCAAAATTACGGCTTGCCTCTACACGTTCCCAATAAAAACGCATATCATTTCCTGGAGCATTTCCTGTAATCAATGTTAAACGAAGCGCATCTGCCCCATATTTATCAATAACTTCAATTGGATCGATACCATTTCCAAGAGATTTACTCATTTTACGACCTTGGGAATCTCTTACAAGTCCATGAATTAATACATGTTTAAATGGAACTTCTCCTGTCTGTTCTAATGCAGAAAATACCATACGGATTACCCAGAAGAAAATAATATCATATCCTGTTACTAATACATCGGTTGGATAGAAATATTCTAATTCTTTTGTTTTTTCTGGCCAACCAAGTGTTGAAAATGGCCATAATGCAGAACTAAACCATGTATCAAGGGTATCTTCATCTTGTGTTAAGTGGCTACATCCACATTTTGGACAAACTTCTGGTTTTTCAGTCGAACGAGCAACGATAATCTCTCCACACTCATCACAATAATACGCTGGAATTCGATGTCCCCACCATAGTTGTCTAGAAATACACCAGTCACGAATGTTTTCTAACCAATGGAGATAGATTTTATCAAAGCGTTCTGGAACAAATTCTAAATCTCCTTTTTTAAGTGCTTCAATTGCTGGTTTTGCCATCTCTTCCATGCGAACAAACCATTGTTGTTTTACCATTGGCTCTACAGTAGCTTTACAACGGTCATGTGTTCCAACATTGTGAGCGTGATCTTCTACACGAACTAAATAACCGCCTTCTTCTAAATCTTTTACGATAGCCTTTCTCGCATCATAGCGAGCCATTCCTTCGTATTTTCCACCTTTTTCATTGATTGTAGCATCGTCGTTCATCACATTGATCTCTGGAAGATTATGGCGACGTCCTACTTCAAAGTCATTTGGATCGTGAGCTGGTGTAATTTTTACAGCACCTGTACCAAACTCTTTATCTACATAAGTATCTGCGATAATTGGAATTTGACGATTGCAAAGTGGAAGTTCTGCCATTTTTCCAACTAAATCTGCATAGCGTTCATCTTCTGGGTGAACAGCAATGGCGGTATCTCCTAATAATGTTTCCGGTCTTGTTGTAGCGATTTCAATAAATCTTCCTTCTTCTCCAACAATTGGATAATTGATATGCCAAAAATGTCCTGGCTGATCCACATGTTCCACTTCTGCGTCAGAAATAGAAGTCTGGCATACTGGACACCAGTTTACAATACGAGAACCTTTGTAAATATAACCTTTTTCATATAATTTTACAAAAACTTCTTCTACTGCTTTTGAGCAACCTTCATCCATGGTAAAGCGTTCTCTATCCCAGTCTGCAGAAGAACCCATTTTCTTTAACTGATTAATAATTTTTCCACCGTATTCTTCTTTCCATTCCCATGCTTTTTCAAGGAAACCTTCTCTTCCTAACTCTTCTTTATCAATGCCTTCTGACTTTAATTTTTCAATAACTTTTACTTCCGTTGCGATGGCAGCGTGGTCTGTTCCTGGTTGCCATAATGCACTATATCCTTGCATTCTTTTAAAACGAATTAAAATATCTTGCATTGTATTATCAAGAGCATGTCCCATATGAAGCTGTCCTGTTACGTTTGGAGGTGGCATCACAATTGTAAAAGGTTTCTTACTCTGATCCACTTCTGCATGGAAATATTTTTTGTCCATCCAATTTTTATAAATTCTGTCTTCAATCTCTTGAGGATTATATGTTTTTTCTAATTCCTTTGCCATAATACTCTCCTTTATCTTTCTTTGCCAATGGTATACTAAAACAGAACAAAGTGTGCAATACCCACTTTGCCGCGCGCAAGGTCTTTCCTATGAAAGAACAAAGTGTGCGTTGCACACTCATCGCAACTTTCGGTCACTCCTAGCAACGTACACTTTGCCGCGCGCGAGCAGTTTGCGAAGCAAAATTATCTTCTTTGCTCGCTGCGCATCGTTCGCACGTAGTGCTTTTTTATTCTATAGGATGACTCGCTTGCGAGGAATTTCCTATAGAATAAAAAAACGCCCTTTGTTTTCACAAAGGGCGTCAAATACGCGGTACCACCTTATTTTAATAGCATCTTATTAAATACTATTTTCTCATCTGCCTATAACGGGGTCAAGCCGTCATATCCTACTATCAAAAACAATATGCTACCTCTTTATACGAGATCTCATATAAGTTTCTCATTCATTCAGATATGCTGTTCAAAAGCTACTTCTTCTAATTCTTCTCATCCATGTCTTTCAGCCGATGAACATGGTTCTCTGTCTAAGGACTATTAGAATACTCCTCTTTCTCATTACATTTTATTTTTTTATAAAAAATTTTTGTTTGAGTCTTATTATATATAATATATTGTTTCTAGTCAATATAATATTTTTTATTAACAGAGTATTCCTTTTTTACTACATCTCTTTTTCATATTTACAATGGTAATAAATAGCATACCCCTGTATGAACAAATAGGTAAAAAATGATCTCTATGACATTAAAAAGCGATAGAGATCATTCCCTATCGCTTTTGGTTCTAATATTTTTTCGATGATAAAGTTCTTTCGTTTTAAATATTAAAACAATTCCCTCCAATAAATTCTCGAATTAGCGAGTTGTTTGGTATACTCTCACTTGGAATTCCCAAGAAGTAATCTAAAAACTTCAATAATCGTTTTGCTTCTTGATACTCTTCGCAATCCGTTGGAACCGCATATAATAATGGTTCTGCATATTGTTTTAAAACAGAAATTTCATAAATTAAAGCCGAATTAAACATGGCATCCGCTTCCTCTTGGTATGGGAAAATATAATTTTCTTCCCCTTTTCTTACCGAATCCCAGCGAGCTATCGTATCTCTCGCCTTCGTTCCTCGGTAGCTTGAATCTCTTACAATTCTTCGAAGAAGCCTTGCATCTGTTGTAGCAACACGATTATGTTCATCAATATTAATCGGTGTTAATGCACTAATATAGATCTTAAAAATCGATTCCTTTGGAAGCTCTTTCGTCAGCTCTCCATTTAATCCATGGATTCCTTCAATGACTAAAATATCCTTATCGGTTAACTGTAACCAATGATTTCGAAATTCTTTCTCACCACTGATAAAATTAAACGTTGGCATAGATACTTTTTTTCCACTTAATAAAGCTCTCATATTCTCTTGGAATAAGTCAATATCTAATGCCTCTAATACTTCGAAATTATACTCTCCATTCTCATCTTTTGGAGTATCCTCCCGATTTTTAAAATAATTATCAATGGAAATAGGGTGTGGCTTCATTCCATGTATTTTTAACTGAATGGATAACCGATGGGAAAATGTCGTTTTTCCAGAAGAGGACGGACCGGCAATCAACACAATTTTTTTCTTATTTTTGATAATTTCATCCGCTAAGTTTGCCAATCTCTTTTCTTGTAACGCCTCTTGGATTAAAATCACTTCATTCATTCTTCCATCCACAATCGCATTATTTAAAGCTCCTACCGTCTGAATTTCTAATGTGTTTCCCCATTCATCTGCTTCTTTTAATATCTGAAATAATTTTGGACGATGAATAAAAGGAGCAATCTCTTCTGGCTGTTCTCTCGCTGGCATTCGAAGCAAAAATCCATTTTCATATGGCTCTAACGAAAAGACCGATAAAACCCCTGTTGATGGTACCATATATCCATAAAAATAATCTTCATATCCATCAATGGCATAGAGATTGGTCGTAGAGCCTCTTCGATAGCGAAACAAGTTTTCTTTTGCCGTCATTCCATATTGATGAAAACGTTCCATGGCTTCTTCTGTACGAATAATATGTTTTTCAATGGGCCAATCTTCTTTTATTAGCACTTCCATGCGCTCTTTTACCTCTTGTAACCTTAAAAGCGCTTCTTCCTTGTCTTCACCATCCACTTCACAGTAATAAGATTCTCCTAACGAATGTTTTACCATGACTTTTGCATCTTTCTTTTTAAACAAATCATGAAATGCTTTTAACATTAAAAATGTCATACTTCTTTTGTATGCCGACATTCCTGCCTTATCTTTTGTTGTTAAGAAAACAATATCATCGCCTTCCTCTACTTCTTTATATAATTCACAAAGAATT
>DVIZ01000070.1 GCA_018710905.1 Candidatus Scybalomonas excrementigallinarum
CAGAAAATTTTTGAAACCTTTTTTTGTAAGCTTGATACATATGCATCCCCGTCTATATTTTATCATAAAAGAAGAAATTTGACTATTTGTAAATAGAATCCCTCATACTTCCCTTAAGTTTATGATGTTGCGCATGGCTGGTTGTCTTTGCGTAAAAGAAAAAGGCTGCAAGATATCCATCTCTTACAACCTTTTCTATTTAACAACAAACTTTATTTTTCTTTTTTCATAGATTCAATAATACTATCAGCTAAGGAATCTAACTCATTTTCTTTCTCACCTTGTAAAGCGGACGCTAATGATAACCGATCGTTTAATACTGTTATATTTTTCATCTCATCATTTAAAAATCGTTCCATTAAATCTCCTGACTTACAAGCCCATGAGCCATTTTCTACTAAAGCAACCGTCCGATTTTGTACATGAAGCGCTTTCATATCCATCAAATAATTATGCATAACTGGATAAATACCAAGGTTATAAGTAACACTTGCTAATACCACATGGCTTAAACGGAATGTTTCAGAAATCAAATAGGAAACATGAGTATTGGAAACATCATAAAGCCATACATTGCTCATTCCTCGCTCACATAATTTTGCTGCCAATGTTTGAACCGCAGATTCGGTATTTCCGTACATAGAAGCATATGCGATTAAAACTCCTTGTTCCTCTGGTTTATAACGGCTCCACAAATCATATTTTTCTAATAAGTACGCAAAATCAGAACGCCATACCGGTCCATGTAACGGACAGATATAACGAATATCATTTACAATACCTTGTGCTTTCTTTAAAAGAAGCTGTACATGAGGACCATATTTTCCAACGATATTCGTATAATACCTTCTGGCATCATCAAGCCAATCTCGGTCAAAATTCACTTCATCATTGAATAGTTTTCCATCCAAAGCTCCAAAAGAGCCAAAGGCATCTGCTGAGAATAACACCCCATCTGTCACATCAAATGTTACCATGGCTTCTGGCCAATGAACCATTGGTGCTTCAATAAACGTTACCGTATGTTTTCCAAAAGTTTTCGTATCCCCTTCTTTTACTTCTATTAATTCATGTTCATCAATATGGAATCCAAATTGTCTCATTAACATAAATGATTTCTCGGTACTAATCACTTTTACTTTAGGATAACGAATTAATACTTCTTCAAGAGAAGCTCCATGATCGGGTTCCATATGATTAATCACTAAATAATCCAAATCTCTTCCGTCTAATACATGCTCTACATTTTCCATCAATTGACGACAAGCAGACCAATCAACGGTATCAAAAAGTACAGTTTCTTTATCTAACAACACATATGCATTATAAGAAACACCTCTTGGAATTGGATGAATATTTTCAAATAGAGCTAAACGATGATCATTAGCGCCTACCCAGTATAAATCTTCTGTCACATTTCTAACACAATACATAATAATCCCTCCTATTCTTCAATAAATTGATCTTTGCTCTCTGCACATTCTGGGCAAACCCAATCTTCTGGTAATTTTTCAAACAATGTGCCTGGCATAACATCATTTTCTTCATCTCCAATTTCTGGATTATACTCATAGCCACAACCACTACAAATATAAGATTTGCCAATTGGTTCTGGTTTTGGAGGGATTGGCCGTTTTATTTTTACCATTGGTACTGGAGCAGGTTTCTTTGGTTCTCCATTATCCAATGCTTTTATTAATACAGGGAGGATTTCCATCAAATCTCCAACAATTCCATAATCACAATTCTTAAAGATTGGAGCATTTGCATTCTTATTAATTGCAACAATCGTTGAAGCATCTTTAATTCCTTTTAAGTGCTGAATAGCACCTGAAATACCACAAGCAATATAAAGATTTCCTTTAAATTTCTGTCCAGACATTCCGACATAACGATCCATTGGAACGTACTTTAATGTTTCTGCTACAGGTCGAGAAGAACCAATGGCTGCTCCTGCTTGAACTGCTAACTGCTCAATGAGTTCCATATTTTTTTGTTCTCCGATTCCCTTTCCTACACTGACAACACGTTCTGCCTGAGCAATCGGTGTATTAATATCAATACCGACGGTAAAATCATATCCATCTTTCTTTAAACTTTCTACTAAAGAAGCAACCCTTTCCTCTGGACTTCCCCCTTTAAAAATCATTTTTTTACGAACTCCAGTTACGGCTGGTTTCTTTGGTAAAGCACTTCTCGTCTGTTTTGATTTTGGCATTTTTCCAATTAAATGGGAGGCAATAACGACTCTTTGAATTTCATTAGTTCCTTCATAAATCGTTGTAATCTTCGCATCACGGTATGCACGTTCTACTTCCATACCTTTTAAGTAACCACTTCCACCAAAAATTTGTAATGCATCATTGGTTACTTCTAATGCAATGTCAGATGCATATTGTTTTGCCATAGCAGCTTCCATCGCATATGGCTCATGATTTTCTTTTAATTCAGCAGCGCTATACACTAACATTCTTGCACAACGAAGCTTTGTGGCCATATCAGCTAATTTAAAAGAAATGATTTGCTGTTGGCAAATTGGTTTTCCAAACTGAATTCTTTCCTTTGAATATTCCAATGCATTTTCAAAAGCCCCTTGCGCAATTCCTAATGCCTGAGAAGCAATTCCAATTCGCCCACCATCTAATGTGGACATGGCAATTTTAAATCCTTCTCCTTCTTTTCCAAGAAGGTTTTCTTTTGGAACTTTTACATCATTAAAAATAAGTTCTGCTGTGGAAGAGGAACGGATTCCCATTTTGTCATAATGATCGCCATATTCAAAACCTTCCCAACCTTTTTCTACGATGAAAGCAGAAATTCCTCTTGTGCCAATATCCGGTGTTGTAACGGCAAACACCACATATGTATCCGCTTTTGGTGCATTTGTGATAAAGATTTTACCACCGTTTAATAAATAATAATCTCCTTTTAAAACTGCGGTTGTCTCTGTTCCACCTGCATCCGATCCTGCATTCGGCTCTGTTAAACCAAAGGCTCCTATTTTTTCTCCTTTTAATAAAGGAACTAAATATTTTTGTTTTTGTTCTTCTGTTCCATATTGAAAAATAGGCCAGCTTCCTAAAGAAACATGGGCGGATAAAATAACACCTGTACCACCATCCACTCTTGAAAGCTCTTCTACGGCAATCGCATAGCTCATAACATCCATTCCAGCTCCGCCATATTCTTTTGGAAATGGAATGCCCATAAATCCTAATTCTCCCATTTTCTTTACAGCCTCTGTTGGGAATTCATTTTCCTTGTCCATTAAAAATGCATAAGGTTTTACTTCTTCTTCTGCAAACTTACGAACTTTTGCTCTAAATGCTTCATGTTCCTTTGTTGTTTTAAAATGCATCGCAATTCCTCCCTTTAAATAAATAGTTTTTGCTATTTCTTTTTCTATTATATTCCAAAGATTAGAAAATATAATATCAGTGACTATTATTAATTTATAGTTCTATTATAACAATTTCACTATATTAGTCAAGAATATTTTCAGTTTTTTATTACTTTATAAATATTTTTACAAAATATTTTGACATTTATTTCACATTTTAACATGAAATGATGACTTTTAAAAATTATTTTCTCTTATATTTCCCCTAAATGCCGTTATATTTGTTTTTTTGATTGTAATTAGAGGCTGTTTTTAATTTAACATTCTTATTTTTGCAAAAAAAATAGCCATAGTGATCGTTAGCATCTGTTTTTTAGCAAAACTTCTAATCGAATCACTATCGCTATTTTTACCATTAAAGTGGACTTGTCACCACTTCTTACTTATCATTTTCTTTTAAAATTCTCTCTCTTATCATCGGATCAAAAACACCTGATTTTAACATTTCGATTTCATAACGATAAGGAGCAAAAGATTTTTTAGAACCCTCTTGCTTAATATATGGAGTTTCTAAAATCTTTGGAACGTCTATAAAATCTGGATGAAATAACACTTTATGAAGCGTATCAAAACCAAGAGCTCCAAATCCAATGTTTTCATGGCGATCTTTTTTAGCACCTAACTCATTTTTACTGTCATTTAAATGGAAAACTGCAATTTGCTCTTTCCCTATCACCTGATCAAATTGTTCAAAAACATCATCCATATCATGGACGAGATCGTATCCGCTATCGTTAACATGGCAAGTGTCAAAACAAACTCTTAATTTTTCATTATGAATAACACCATCATAGATTTTTTGCAACTCTTCAAAATTTCTTCCAACTTCAGAGCCTTTTCCTGCCATCGTTTCTAATGCAATGAAAACTTTTGTATCCGCAGTTAACACTTCATTTAATCCTTTTATAATTTGAGCAGTACCAACATCTGTTCCCTCTCCAACATGAGATCCTGGATGGAGAACTAAGATTTGACTACCAAGCGCATACGTTCTTTCAATTTCTGTCGCCAAAAACTCTGTCGCCAATTCAAAGGTCTCTGGCTTTACGCTATTTGCCAAATTAATAATATATGGAGCATGTACAATAAACTCTTCGATTCCATGCTCTTTCATATAGGCTTTTCCTTCTTGGATTTTCAGTTCCTCAATCGGTTTTCTTCTCGTATTTTGTGGTGCTCCTGTATAAATCATAAAGGTATTCGCACCATAAGAAACCGCTTCTTTTACCGAACCAAGAAACATTTCTTTTCCACTCATCCCTACGTGAGATCCTATTTTTAGCATATTACCTCCCTTTATCAAATTTCTTTCTATTCTATACCCGTAAGTTCTCTCACAACGGTACTTGCAATAATTAATCCTGCTGTTGATGGAACAAATGCTGTACTTCCTGGAATACTTCTTCTTCCAGAAGCTTTTGCTTCTTCCATCATCGCCTCTGTTAACTGAGGTTTTTTTGGAAGTTCTTTTGAATAAACGACTTTTAATTTTTTAATTCCTCGTTCTTTGCACTCTTTTCTCATAACTTTTGCAAGAGGGCAAACAGAAGTTTTATAAATATCACTGACTTCCAATAATTCTGGATGCACTTTATTTCCTGTTCCCATAGAACTAATCAATGGTGTCTTTGCATCCTGACATTTCTTTGCAATCAATAATTTAGATGTTACAACGTCAATAGCATCTACTACATAATCATAGTCTTCAAAACGAAAAGCATCTTCATTTTCTTTTCCATAATAACACTTATGAATATTAACAACTGCCTCTTTATTAATCTGTAAAATACGCTCTTTCATCACTTCTACTTTTGGACGCCCAACCGTATCATAAAGAGCTAATATTTGTCGATTTAAATTCGAAATGGAAACCGTATCAAAATCAATTAAATCAAGAGTTCCAATCCCACTTCTTGCTAATGCTTCTACTGCTGATGAACCGACTCCTCCAACGCCAAAAACAGCAACCCTCGCATTTGCAAGGGTCGCCATTCTCTCAGAGCCGAATAAAATATGTGTTCTCTGAAATTCTTCTCTCATTGTCTACCGCCTTATTCTGTTACTGAAACTGGCTCATAACCAGCCTCTTTTACTGCATTCATTAATACATCATCTGCTACGTCTTCTTTTAATGTAACGGTAGCTTTTTTTGCTTCTAAATCCACTTTACAATCAGCAACTCCTGTTACACCTTTTAATGCCTTTTCCACATGTGCTTGACAATGTCCACACATCATACCTTCTACTGTCACTACTTTTTGCATTTTATTTTCTCCTTTTTCTTCCTTATTTTTATTTGAATTATTTTCTTTTAATTGATTTTCTTTTTGTGCTTCAAAACGAGAAACTCTCTCAGAAATTTGTTGACCTTCTACTGGCTTAACAGCGGATTTCTTTGGCTTAAACATCTTTAAACGAAGTGCATTTGTCACAACACAAAAAGAGCTTAAACTCATGGCAACAGAACCAAACATCGGATTTAGTTTCCAGTTTAGAATGCTAAAGAAAACCCCTGCTGCTAGCGGAATACCAATACTATTATAGAAAAATGCCCAGAAGAGATTTTCCTTAATATTTTTCATAACCGCCTTACTCAATTGTACCGCTGATGCTACATCTTGTAAATCATTTTTCATCAATACAATGTCGGCTGATTCCATAGCTACGTCTGTTCCAGCACCAATGGCGATACCGACATCAGCTCTTGCAAGGGCTGGAGCATCATTGATACCATCCCCTACCATCGCCACTTTTCTTCCAGATTCTTGAATAAGACGAACTTCTCTTTCTTTATCTTGTGGGAGCACTTCTGCAACAACGCGATCCAAATGCAACTGTTTTTGTACCGCTTTTGCTGTTCTTGCATTATCTCCTGTCAGCATAACCACTTCAATTCCCATATCTTTTAATGTCTGAATGGCCGCTGCGCTCGTTTCTTTTATAACATCAGCCACTGCAATAATACCAAGGAATGCTCCTTCTTTTGCAAAATAAAGAGGTGTTTTTCCCTGTTCTGCAAGCATATTTGACTGTTCTTTGTAAGAGGAAACGTCAATTTTATTTTCTTGTAAAAATGATTCATTTCCTGCAAAGTAAGAGACACCTTTATAAACAGCTTTAATCCCTTTCCCTGCTACAGTTTCAAATTGCTCTACAGCATCTTGTTTTAACTCTTTTGCTTTCGCTTCTTCTACAATCGCATTAGAAAGAGGGTGCTCAGATGGTTCTTCGATAATTCCTGCAATTTCTAACAATGCCATTTCGCTCATTCCATCCGCAGGAATCACATCGGTTACTTTTGGTTTTCCTTCTGTAATCGTTCCTGTCTTATCAAGAACAACCGTCTGCACAGAATGTGCTGTTTCAAGAGCTTCTGCGGATTTGATTAAAATCCCTTCTTCTGCTCCTCGTCCAGTTCCAACCATAATCGCAACTGGTGTTGCAAGCCCTAATGCACAAGGACAAGAAATTACTAATACTGCAATTCCAATGGAAAGAGCAAATTCAAACGGTTGACCAAGCAATAGCCAAACAATCATAGCTACAATCGCAATCCCGATAACCACTGGAACAAAGATCCCACTGATCTTATCTGCTAACTTTGCAATTGGCGCTTTTGAACCACTAGCTTCTTCCACTAACGCAATAATTTGAGAAATAGCGGTATCGTCGCCAACTTTTTCCGCACGGAATTTAAAAAATCCAGAACGATTGATCGTAGCTCCCATAACTTTATCACCGACTACTTTATCAACAGGAATACTTTCTCCCGTTAAAGCAGACTGATCAATAGAACCATTTCCCTCTACAATCATACCATCTACTGGAACTTGCTGTCCAGAACGAACGGCTAATAAATCTCCTACTTGCACCTCTTCCACAGGAATTTCTTCTTCTACACCATCTCGAATTACCATAGCGGTCTTTGGTGTTAAATCCATTAATTTACTGATGGCTTCCTTTGTTTTCCCCTTGGAACGAGTTTCTAAATATTTTCCAAGTGTAATTAATGTTAAAATCGTTCCTGCAGATTCAAAATATAAATCCATATGATAGCGATGGACTAAATCCATATCATTATGACCAAGACCATACCCCATACGATAAATAGCAAAAATACCATATAAGACTGCTGCTAAAGAACCAATCGCAATTAATGCATCCATATTTGGCGCTTTCGAACGAAGAGATTTAAACCCTCTCTCATAATAAGCGCGATTTAAGTACATAATTGGAAGGGTCAATAGAAACTGTGTCATCCCATAGGAAACTCCATTTTCTAATCCACTTAAAAAAGATGGAAGTGGTAATCCTACCATATGCCCCATAGACACATACATGAGGGGAATTAGAAAAAGAATGGAATAGAGAAATCTCTTTTTCATACTCTTCATTTCTATTTCTGCTTCGCTTACAATTCTTTCAGAAGCATTTTTCTTTACTCCTGCCTGTTGCTTTTGAATTGGAAATGCACCATATCCCGCCTCTTCTACCGCCTTTGATATCGCATCCGCTGACAGCTTTCCATCATCGTACTCAACTGTCATATTATTGGCTAATAAGTTTACATTACATTCCTTCACTCCATCAAGCTTTCGGACTGCTTTATCCACATGAGCAGAACAAGCAGAACAAGTCATACCTGTTACATTAAACTTTTGTTTCATAACGTCCTCCTTCTTATACCCCCTATGGGTATATTTTTATTCTACTCGTATCCATTAGAAAAGTCAAGTCTCTTTTTTAATATTCCCACTTAAATCTAAAAAACTCTCGAAATACAAGGCATTTGTTTCTCCATTTCCTTAACGCAAAAAAAGATGAAATCCTATCTATGGATTCCATCTTCCTTCTATCATTTTTTCATCCGAATACTTTTCTTACAGATATATAAACATTAGGCTAACATCATACGATCATTTGCAAACTCTCCACCACTTGCTTGCTCAAATTTTTGTAATAAATCAGCTACTTGTAATTTCTTCTTTTCTTCTCCGCTTACATCATAAATAACACGGCCCTCATGCATCATAATCAAACGATTTCCAAGACGAATCGCATCTTTCATATTATGTGTTACCATCATAGCTGTTAAGTTATTTTTTTCAATAATTCGTTCTGTAATCTCTAAAACTTTTGCTGCCGTTTTTGGATCGAGAGCTGCTGTATGTTCATCTAATAATAAGAGCTCTGGCTTTTTTAAAGTTGCCATAAGAAGAGTCAATGCCTGCCTTTGTCCACCAGATAAAAGCCCTACTTTACTGCTCATTCGTTCTTCTAATCCAAGCTCCAATATTTTTAAAGATTCATGATATTTTTCTCGTTCTTCTTTTGTAACGCCCCAACGAATCCCTCTTCTCTCTCCTCTACGATATGCCAAAGCAAGGTTTTCTTGAATCTCCATTCCCGCTGCTGTTCCTTTCATGGGATCTTGAAACACTCTGCCTAAATATTTTGCTCGCTTATGCTCTGGCATATGAGTAATATTCCTTCCATTTAGTAAGATTTTTCCTTCATCGATAGGATAAACACCAGCAATCATATTTAACGTCGTCGATTTACCAGCACCATTTCCTCCAATTATTGTTACAAAATCTCCATCATTTAATTTTAAATTCACTCCTTGTAAAGCAGGTTTTTCATTTACAGTACCTTTATTGAAGGTTTTTTTCACATTTTTTAACTCCAACACGTTTACTCTCCTCCTTCAATATAAGAATGTTTCATTTTCCATTTTCCTGCTAAAACAGGAATACATAACGCAACTGCTACCAATACTGCTGAAAGAAGTTTCATATCATTTGGATTCATACCAAGTCGAAGTACAATGGCACGAATGACAAAGTATATCATAGATCCTAAAACAGCAGATACTAATTTACTTCCAAAAGATAGGCATTTCTTCATGAACATCTCACCAATCACGATAGCCGCTAGCCCAATAACAATGGAGCCCGTACCAGAGTTAATATCTCCAAATTTATTCATCTGACATACCAAACCACCTGACAAACCGACTAATCCATTGCTAATCATAAGCGCTAATACTTTTGTCCATTTTACATTGACACCTAATGCTCGAATCATATGTTCATTATTTCCTGTAGCACGAAGTGCAGCACCAATTTCTGTACCAAAAAGCCAATATAAAATAATAACAAGAATGGCTACAATGACAAGTCCAATGACTAACACTACAGATGCCTGTGTCCAACCTGTCCTCTCAACAAGTGAAGTAAATATTGTCTTTTGATTCAATAGCGTAATATTAGCAGCTCCACTCATAATTCTTAAATTGATAGACCAAAGCCCAATTTGTGTTAAAATTCCAGCTAAAATTGCAGGAATTTCAAGCACTGTATGTAAAAAACCAGTTACAGCTCCTGCTAAAATTCCAGCACCTAATGAAAGAATCAATGCCACAATCGCATTCATTCCATAATTCACCATAAGGGCTGCACAAAGACAACTTCCAAGAGCAAAACTTCCATCCACTGTTAAATCCGCAATATCCATAATGCGAAATGTAATATAAACTCCTAATGCCATAATTCCATAAATAATTCCTTGTGATATGGCTCCTTCTATCGAAACTAACCAAGCACCCATTGCTTTTCCTCCAAAATAATCAGAACTAATTTTTAACTTTTATTGTGTTATCTTCCTTTTTTATTTCTGAACGACAGAAGTATCAATACCAAGTGTTTTTGCTGTTTCTTCATTAATAGAAAGTTTATATTCATCATCGTTTAAATATCCAATTGGAATTTCTCCTGCTTTCTTCTCTCCTTTTAAAATTTGAACAGCCATCTCTCCTGCTTTATACCCTAATGTTTCATAATTAACACTATAAGTTGCCAAAGCTCCCGCTTCTACCTGATTCTCTTCTCCTGCAATAATCGGAAGTTTATTTTCATTGGCTACCATTGCTACTGTTGCCATAGCATTTGAAATAACATTATCCGTTGGAGCATAAATAACATCCACTTTATTTACCATAGATTCTACTACTGTTTGAATCTCATTGGAATTTGATACAGTGAAGTCTTTTGCTTCAAGTCCATTTTGTTCACAGACTTCTTTTACAAGATTTGCTTGCAACTTTGAATTCGCTTCCGCTGAACAATATAAAATTCCGACTGTCTTTGCATCTGGAATTAATTGTTTTAATAAAGTGATTTGTTTTTCCACTGGGTTTAAATCCGATGTCCCTGTCACATTACCTCCTGGTGCGTCATTACTTTTTACAAGCCCCGCATCAGCAGGATCGGTAACTGCTGTTAAAACAATTGGAATTTCTGTTGTTAAACCAGCTGTAGCCTGTGCTGCTGGAGTTGCAATTGTAAAAATCAAATCATCTTTATCATTTACCATCTTTTCTGCAATGGTTTTCGCTGTACTCTGATCGCCAGATGCGTTTTGCTGATCAACACTATAATCAATTCCTGATTCCTCTAGCGCCTTAATAAATCCATCATTTGCTTGATCTAAAGCTGGATGTTGTTGATATTGGAAAATTCCTATTTTATATCCTTTTTCTCCATTCCCTGAAGATACCGTTTCGTTTGCACTATTTCCACAACCAACAAGCATTGCACATGCCATCACGCCTGTCATAGACACAGCCATTATTTTTTTCAAAACATTTTTTTCCATACTAAATCTCTCCTCTTATGGATTTTCACTTTTTCACCACAACGCTTTGTTGCGTTGCGCTTTAAACTATTAAAGTATCATGATTTCTATAGTAACACTATTCTTTTTATTTGTCAATGTAAGAATTTTTTCGGTTTTTATTGACAAATTTTTATTTATTTTATACGATCATAAAGAGAAATTTTGTCATTTTTGTTTGTTTCAAACAGAACTTGTACAAAAATGGAGGTATTTTATATGAAAAAATTTATGAAACAAAACAACAAAGCTTTTACACCAATGATACAGGCAAAAAAAGTGCTTGCTTGTTCTTTAACAATGGTATTACTGGGCGCTTCTGCCTCTTATTTACCATCTACTCCTATTACAACTGTTGTAGAAGCACATTCTGGAAGAACCGATCGTTATGGTGGACATCATGATTATCAAAATAAAAGCGGTCTAGGATCTTATCATTATCACTGCGGTGGATATCCTGCCCATCTTCATAAAAATGGTGTTTGTCCATATACTTCTTCCTACACAAATTACTATGGAAACAATTCTTCCAAGTCAAGCTCACTAAGCTCTTCCACAATTAAAAAGGTTCAACAAGCTTTAAATAAGCGAGGCTATTCTTGTGGTACCGCAGATGGAATTATGGGAAAAAGAACACGAATTGCTTTAAAGAAATTTCAAAAAGCAAACGGCTTAACAGTGGATGGAAAAATTGGCCCTCAAGTAAAAAAAGCTCTTAACATTTAATAATAAAGCTAAAAAGAACTGCTTCCTAATACGTTTCTATTTCTCTTGTATTAGGAAGCAGTTCTTCTTTCTCTATGTAAAACTATTTATTGCTTCTTCTCCAAATATGCATTTTTTCCGCCTCTTTAATCAATTCATCACGGAATTCTGGATGAGCAACAGAAATAATCGCTTCTGCTCTCTCCCATGTGGAAAGACCTTTTAAGTTCACTTTTCCATACTCAGTAACTAAATAATGAATATTTGCTCTTGTATCTGTTACAATAGAACCTTGGTTTAATGTTGGAAGAATTCTTGATTTTAGCTGACCATCTTTCGTTTTAAATGTAGAAGAACAGCAAATAAAGCTCTTTCCACCTTTAGAAAGATATGCACCTAAAACGAAGTCTAACTGTCCACCAGCTCCACTAATATGGCGGATTCCAGCAGATTCTGAATTCACCTGTCCAAATAAATCCACATCGACAGCATTATTAATGGACATAAAATTATCTAACGCTGAAATCGTTCTTACATCATTTGTATAATCAACAGGAACACTCATACATTCTGGATTATTATTCACATAATCATATAATTTCTTTGTACCTGCTGCAAACGCATAAGTTTGACGGAAACGGTCTAAGTTTTTATGAGCTCCCGTAATTTTACCAGCTTTTGCAATATCAACAAAAGCATCCACATACATCTCTGTATGCACCCCAAGATCTTTTAAATCAGATTCTGCAATTAAAGAACCAACTGCATTTGGCATACCACCAATTCCTAACTGTAAGCAAGCTCCATTTGGAATTTCTTCTACAATTAATTTAGCAACTGCCTTATCAACTTCTGTTGCAGCTCCACCGCCGCCTAACTCAGCGATAGATGGGTTAGAACCTTGCACAATATAATCTACTTTTGAAATATGAATACTTTCTTCAAACCCTCCAAGACATCTTGGTATATTCTCATTTACTTCTACAATAATGCATTTTGCTGTTTCACAAACTGCCATCATATGAGAAGCACTTGGTCCAAAATTAAAATATCCATGTTCATCCATAGGTGCAACTTGGAACATTGCAACATCTGCTGGAACAGCATTTTCTCTTACATATCTTGGCAATTCAGAATAACGGATTGGAGAGTAATAAGCAATTCCTTCATTGATTGCCTTTCTCTCAATTCCTGACATATGCCAAGAATTCCAAGTAATTCTTCTTCCTGCATCAGTTACATCAAATACAGCAGGTCTCCACATACAAATACCACCTCGAAATTTTAAATCTTCGAGCTGTTGTTCTTCTACATGTTTTGCCAGTGCTTTGTCGAGATCATAAGCAGTTGATACGCACCATCCATAGTCGATCCAATCTCCAGTTTTTACAACTTTTACTGCTTCTTCTGCTGAAATAAGTTTTTTTGAATATTCCTGTTCAAATCCCATTTTCTGCAACCTCCTATTTATTTTCGATTCCTTTTTTGTTAAAAATCTATCATTTTATTCTTTTTAAAAATAGAATATGTTCTCATTATATTATTAAACACACGGAAGGTCAAGTAGTTACAGCATTTTTCTTTGTTTATTTC
>DVIZ01000071.1 GCA_018710905.1 Candidatus Scybalomonas excrementigallinarum
TTAACTCATTTAGATAAATACATAAATGAGTTAAGAAAACATTACTTTGACTACGGTATGGTTGAAAATGCTTTGTATGAAGCAAATGAATCAGCAAAAAATGAGATGCAGCTTCATGGAAAAAAAATATATGAAGTTGTTACTTCTGATGAAAAAGAAGAGGAAATTATTCTTTATAACGAACAAGTTCCGAATCGCTTTCTTAGAATTCTCCTAGCAATTTGTTCAACAACAATTGATTTTGGAGATAAAAAAATGCCAAATGATGAAACAGTATTTCTTTTCAATCTAAAGGAATTAGGAAAAGAAATTATGATTGAAAGATTAAAAAGAGAGAAGAAAGCTAATGTGTATATGGGAACAACTTTCCTAACTGTTTTTCCTATTTTTTCTATTCCGTTTATAAAAAGTTGGGCCATTAGTAATGTGGAAGAATTATACACTTGGTATAACGGCATTTCGGGGATTGTAGTGTTGAGCTTATTGTTTATTTTAACAATAGGCATATACAACATACTTGGAATGATGAAAGATGTAGCAAGTGTTGATGATAGTATCCATGTTGTTTTAGAAAAAATAGCAAATTTACCAGTTATATCAAGAATTTTGAATAACTTGGTGCAAAGAAATTATGGGAATACACTGCGAACGCAGGATTTACTAAAACACTCTGGAAATAATGTTACAATTAAAGAATTTTATGTAAAAAAAATTCTTACAGCAATTGTATGTTTTATTCTTGGTTTCTTTTTACTGTTTATCGCTCATGACAGTGTTAGACAGTTACAAACCGAGTATTTTAACAATGTTACGAGCCTTACCTCTTCCGCAACAGACAAACAAGAAGAAGAATTAAAAAGGTTAGTGAAAAAATATACAAATGAATACAAAGATAAAAAGGAAATACAAAGTAAAAAAAGTGAAATAATTAATAAAATGAAATCTAATACAGAAATAATAAAAAATGAATATGTATTGGAATTGCTTTCTGATGAAGTGATACAAAGAGTAATTACATACCAAAATCAATATGTGAAATGGTATGAAGTTGTTTTTGTATTAGTTTTTACAATCGTAGGATACATGATCCCACAATGGAGCATTATCATAAAAGAGAAATTTGTACAAATGCAGATGGAAGATGAAGTGATTCAATTCCAGTCTATTATATTAATGCTTATTTATCTTGATAGGATTTCAACAAAAACAATCCTCACATGGATGGAAAATTTTGCGGTGATATTTAAAGATTCTATTCAGACTTGTCTGGCTGATTTTGCACATGGAGAGGATGAAGCATTAGAAAATCTAATGGACGAAGAACCATTTGTACCATTTGTTCGTATCATACAAAATCTACAACAAGCGGATAGAGTGGGTATCCGTAAGGCTTTTAACGAGATAGCTGTCGACCGACAAAACTATCAAGAAAAGAGAAAACAGGAAAATGAGATTACATTAAAAAACAGAGGAGCGATTGCAAATGTGATTGCCATGATTCCACTTAGTGCCACTATTTTATTTTATTTAGCATATCCATTTGTTTTTAATGGTATGCAAAGTTTGATGAAATATACCAATGACATAAATGGAATGATGTAGAAAATGGGAGTAGAGAGGGATAGATGAAATATGATAAAAAAGTACGCTCTCCACCTAAAATCGCTTATTAAATAAATGTATGGTAAATAGAAGGTAAATAGAAGATAAAAAATAAAGGAGAAAACGTATATATGGAAAATAGTTTAAAAGGATTATTATTAGCAGCGGGAACAGTTATTACTTGTATTGTAATTGGATTAGGATTTTACATTTCAAGAGAAGCAAGAGATACAACAAGTAAATCTGTTGCTCAAGTTAGTAAATTGAATGTTGAATTTAATGAAAGTGACAAGACAATGTATGACAATATGACTGTGTCAGGTTCTGAAGTTATTAATGTTATTAATAAATTCAAAAATGATGATATGGGTATTATTGTTGATACAAAAAAGACAAAAAATACGATGTATAATCGTACATTAACAAGTTCAACAGCCAATGGAACAGTTACTTATACATTAGGCGGAACTGTGGCAACTAAGATTAAAGATGCACAAGACATTAATAATGCTCTTTATATTAATCCAAATGGTTCATTTTTAGGACAAGTATTGAGAGATTCTAATAACGTTGTTGTAGGTATTGAATTCACTCAGACTAATTAGAAAAGAGAGAGGAGTAAGAGAAGAATGGAAGAGGTTTTAAAAGGTATTTATATCGCTGTTGGAACGATTTTACTATGTATCGCACT
The DNA here is from genome assembly GCA_018710905.1 of Candidatus Scybalomonas excrementigallinarum. Lineage (GTDB taxonomy): Bacteria > Bacillota > Clostridia > Lachnospirales > Lachnospiraceae > Scybalomonas > Scybalomonas excrementigallinarum. Next base: position 2,294 of record DVIZ01000071.1, read on the forward strand.
TTCTTTGGTATTTAAAGACAATCGTGGACTCAATCAAGTTCTTGATACACAAAAAGAGATAATCTTAGATAAATCTGTCATTTATCAAGAATATCAAGAGGAAAAGGATAAAAATGTAACGTATCAAGAACTTGTAGCAGGTTTACTTAATGGGATTGAATATCCTGTAAAAGTCAATGGTGTAGAAATTACACCAGAAACTTTTGAACCAGAAACTTTTGATTTTGCTCTTATTCCTCAAACAGAGTACAAAAAAACTTATTACTATAATGCAAATAATGAGATTAAACTCATACAATATCAATCAATATAAAGGGGGAATATATAATGGAAAGTTTTGGAAAAGTGATAAGTTTTTTTCTTATAACAATTATTCTTTTTATTGCTCCAGTTTACTACATGGCCATTAAACAAGATAGCATCAGTCAAAACTATATTAATAAAGAAACGGCTGATTTTGTTAATACTATTCGTAACACAGGAAGTATTTCAAAAGATACTTACAATCGTTTTATTAAAAAGCTAGATGCGACTGGTAATATCTATGAAATAGAAATAGAGCATCAACATCTTGTAGTAAATCCAGTTGTTGATGATAATGGAAATGTCACTGAAGATATAGCTTCTAGTTATGTTAGTACATATGAAGATGATATTTTTAAAGAGCTTTTTGAAGGCTCTGGAACTTATCATTTTAATAAAGATGATTATGTGAGCGTGATTGTAAGAAATAAAAATAAGACACTGGCAACAAGGGTACAAGAAATTGTTTATCAAAGAGAGTTACCAACTGTTCAGCTCGTTGCCACTTTTGGAGGGGTAATCAGAGATGAAACTTAGTAACATAGGAATTATTTTTGTTATAGTTTTTCTTTGTTTAATTGTAGGAGTTGATACAAAAGAACAACTTTTAGTAGCTATTACAAACCAAAAGCTAAAGATAGATCAACAAATAGATAATGCTGTTGATGATTCTATCTCCAGCCTGGTTGAATTTGATTCTACGGATGTCATTAATCTCAATAAAGAGAGTGCTGTAGAACAGTTTTATAAAAGTTTAGCAGCCAATATGGGAGTTTTAGATAATAAAACAAAGAGAGATCTTTTAAAAGTTTATGTGCCAGTTATCTTGGTTACCGATTTAGACGGATTTTATATTAATTACAATGTGGCCGATAAAGAAGGAATTTTAAGAAATGTTTGGACTGAAAAAATGCCATACTCGATAGAAGAAAATGGTGTTGTATATAGTTTCTTCTTAGGAGAGCAAAGGGATTATATACGGATACTTGATAATGGTACTATGAAAGAAGGTACATGGCAGGAGTTAAAAAATGAATATCCGAACAGTGAGCTACTTAAACACTTTGATGAATATAGAAGAAAAGTTATTATT
>DVIZ01000072.1 GCA_018710905.1 Candidatus Scybalomonas excrementigallinarum
ATCGTTGTTCTACTTTAGGTATCAGAAAAATCTTTCTTCTGTATCTAGGACAAAATACAAAATGATAATTTATCAAAGATACTGTTGTGTTTGTATGTCTATAATTATTTTCCATACTATAAGTATAACATATAATGTATACAAAACAAAGAAAAACATACACAAAAAAATAAAATAAATAGTGCTTTTATCCTATCCCTAAAGGAGTGGGCTTTTCGCACTATCATGTAACAAAAATAGCCAAAAATGAATAGACTCCCTATTAGAATTTTCCCTATGTTCAAAAACATATCCTTGTAACTCTTTCAATATAGTATAATAAACAATAGCATATGAAAAATATTCCTTATGTTATCTCTCGTTAATCAAAAATAGAAAGGAAGCTCAGCTTATGAAACCAATTAGGAACCGAAACAAAGGATATAAAAAAAGACTCGTATCTATTCTTTTATTTATCTCCATTATTTTCTCCTCTTTCACAGGTTGTAAACAGCAAACAGCAACGAATGATTATCATTCTACCAATGATTCTTCTACCTCTTCTGATGCAAAAACAAAAAATGTAGCTTTTGAACAGTTTTTAACCGAGACTTTTCAAGATATGGTATCCACAGACTCTCTAAGCCTTCATTATAGCGTAAAAGATCCTTCCTCTTTTGGAATCGCTCCTATCGCTCCTACATTTGGAGAATTTACAAAAAAAGAAAACCAATGGAATGAAAAACATTTCAAATCTCTTCAAAAACAACTACACTCGTTTTCAAAAAAGTCCCTCTCTCCTTCTCAACAACAAGATTACGCCATACTTGATTCTGCCCTCTCTTCCTCCATTACGGATACAAAATATTATTGCTACAGTACCGTATTAAGCCCAGTAATTGGTCTCCAAGCCCAACTTCCCGTGCTACTGGCAGAATATCGATTTGATACAAAAAAAGATGTCGAAGACTACTTACTTCTCTTAGCCGATCTCCCTCGATATTTTGGGCAAATTATTGCATTTGAACAAGAAAAAGTGGAAAAAGGATATGGTATGCAAGACTTCGCTCTTTCTGATATTATGGCCCAATGCAATGATTTTCTTGAAGATATTGAATCCGAAGATCATTTTTTAATCACTTCTTTTGAAAGCCGTCTTGCCACCTTAGAGGAGAACAAAAAACTTTCAAAAAAAGAACAAGAAGACTTTCAAACTACCAACCAATACTTAATAAAAAATGATATTAAAAATGCCTATGATTCTCTATTAGATGCCCTATCCTCTTTTGAAGGGAAAGCCACGATAGAAGGGGGACTCTCTCAATTACCAAAAGGCAAAGAATATTATCAATTTCTTGTATCCTCTACCACTGGAACAGACCTTTCTATCAATGAGATCAAAAAACAAATAGAAACGCAACTAAAAAAAGGCCAATTAGATACCCTCGCTATCTTAAAAAAATACCCAGATATCTTTGATGAATATAACTCTGCCTCTTGTCCAATTACAGAACCAGATGAAATTTTATCCACATTAAAAAGTGAAATTACAAAAGATTTCCCCAAAGCTCCACCGACTATTTGTGAATTAAAAACAGTGGATCAAACATTATCCGAGCATTTAAGCCCTGCTTTTTACTTTATCCCTCCTGTTGATAGTATCACCTCAAATGTGATTTATATTAACTCTCTTTCCTCTTCTTATGATAAAGAAACCCTTTATCCAACATTAGCTCATGAAGGATATCCAGGACATCTTTATCAAAACACTTACTTTTATTCCACAAATCCAAATCCAATCCGCTCTATTTTAAACTTTGGTGGCTATTCGGAAGGCTGGGCAACTTATGTGGAATACCATAGCTATGAAACGATTCATTATGGAGAACACGCAAAAGAAATTGCTCGGCTCAATCAATATGAAATGGATCTAAGCCTTGGTCTTTGCGCTATTATTGATCTTTGTGTTAATGGAGAGGGTTGGACATTAGACGATTGCCAACAGTTTCTAAAGGAACATGGAATCAACGATTCAAGAACCGCGCTTTCCATTTACCACTCTGTCATCGAAGAACCTGCCAACTATCTCCAATATTATGTAGGATTTCTTCAATTTGAACAATTGAAAGAGAGGACAAAAGAATCACTCGGTGAAGCTTTTGATCCGATTTCCTTCCATAAGGTCATATTAGATCTTGGCCCTTCTCCATTTTCTGTCGTAAAACAGACATTAGAGCAAGCGTTCCATATTCAATTAAACGAGAAATGATAAAAGATTATTCTATCCTATACTTCTCAATCATACAAAATACTTTGTAGGGACTTTTCAGAAAAATGAATTTTCTGATTATTATTCCTTCAAATTATTATTGACACATCTTTTAATTGAACTTATAATTAATTTATGTATTATTATGCAATAAGGAGGGTATTTGTATGTCAACAAGAGCTTATTATAAAAAAGAAGAAATCGGCGCTAACAAACCAGGGTTTTCAAAAACTCGTTCGATTATTGAAACAGCATTTTATGGCAATAATGTGATTCCTGTCTCCACACTTCATGAGGCATACGAACTGGCAAAAAAGTCTCCTGGAACGATTATCACGGATATGCCTGTAGAACGGGGAGAAGAGTTTGGACTTCCAAGAGATGCCAAAGTTCTCCTCTTCAATGATGGCTCAATCACAGGGCGATGTGCCGCAGCTCGAAAAATTACAGGAGAGTCTGGCGTAGACTGTAACGATCTCGATAAAAAGGTCATGGACGCCATTTATGATTGCCGTTATAAAAAACTTTATCACGCACAGGCTTATATTGGATTAGACCAAGAATTTATGGTAAAAGCCCATTTGCTCATTTCAGAAGGAGAAGAAAATATTCTCTATTCCTGGCTCTTAAACTTCCAATATCTCTCTGACGAATCAGTAAAACAATACAGTGCCTCAAAACCAATTGGAACAGAGCCAGATATTTATATCTTTTCCAATCCTCAATGGAAACATACGGATCACCCTTTTGGTTTAACTTATTTTGATGCAGAACATAACTGTGCTGCTCTTCTTGGCATGCGGTATTTTGGAGAACATAAAAAAGGCACATTGACGATTGCATGGGCCATTGCCAATCGAAACGGCTATGCCTCTTGTCACGGCGGACAAAAGGAATATGTGCTCTCTAATGGAGAACACCATGTTATGTCTGTTTTTGGACTTTCTGGTTCCGGAAAATCCACAATTACACATGCCACCCATAACAATCGATATAACATCACTGTTCTTCACGATGATGCCTTTATTATTAATACAGAAACTTGTGCTTCTATCGCATTAGAACCTACTTACTTTGATAAGACAGCCGATTACCCAACCTATTGCGAAGATAACAAATATATTTTAACCGCTCAAAACTGTGCGGTTACAAAAGATGAGAACGGCGATATTGTTCTCGTAACAGAAGATATTCGTAACGGAAATGGAAGAGCCATTAAATCAAAATATTGGTCTAAAAATCGAGTGAATAAAATCTCCGATCCTGTGAATAGTATTTTCTGGATTATGAAAGACCCTACGCTTCCACCTGTGATTAAATTAAAAGGAGCTTCTTTAGCCTCTGTTATGGGAGCAACGTTAGCTACAAAACGTTCCAATGCAGAACATCTCGTCCCTGGAGTGGAGCAAGATGCCCTCGTTGTAGAACCATATGCCAATCCATTCCGTACTTATCCACTTTCTGATGACTATGAAAAATTTAAGAAATTAGTGGCAGAAAAAAATGTGGATTGCTATGTCATTAATACAGGAGATTTTATGGGCAAAAATGTGTCACCTTCTGATACTTTAAGCATTATTGAACATATTGTAGAAAAGAAAGCTAATTTTAAACAATGGGGGCCTTTTAATGATATTGAAATCTATGAATGGGAAGGCTTTATTCCGGACTTAGACGATCCAAATTACAAAGAGGCTCTAAAGGCTCGGATCAACGATCGGATTCATTTTATACAACAATGCCATACGGCAAAAGATGGATTTGATCGTTTACCACCTGATGCCTTAGAGGCACTCTATAGTATCTTATCCAAACTATGAGCTATATAAATAGGAAGTTTTTCTTTCCATATCTTTTGTGCAAACTACGGGCAGTCAAGAAATTGGCTGCCCTTTTCTTGTATAAATCGACTATTTTACACAATATTAACAAGATTTTTACATAGTTCTTATATTTGCTTTTCGATCTATTTCTGTTACAATGGATCTTATACGCTAGAAAACAACATAAAATTTAGTATGAATTTAGGAGAAAACGTATGGATATTTTTTCAGTTTTAACACTAATTGGTGGGATTGGATTGTTCCTCTATGGAATTAGTCTTCTCGGATCTTCCCTCGAAAAAATCGCAGGAAGTGGACTCGAAAAAACACTAGAAAAACTAACAAATAATAAGTGGAAAGGACTTGCTCTTGGTACTATTGTAACTGGTATTATCCAAAGTTCTGCTGCTACTACTATTATGCTTCTTGGATTTGTAAATGCAGGCATTATGAAGTTAGTTCAAACAGTTCCTGTTATGATGGGGGCGAACATCGGTACAACGGTAACTGGTCAAATTCTTCGATTAGGTGATGTAAATGGAACTTCTAGTTATTTTTTACAATTTTTACAACCTAGTAGTTTTGCACCACTTGTAATCGGTATCGGTGCTGCCGTTATGCTCGTATCGAAAAAACAGAAAGTAAAAGATATTGCTGGACTATTAATTGGTTTTGGTATTCTTTTCTTTGGTATGTCTACAATGGAAGGCGCTCTTGCTCCATTACAAGATTCTGAGGCCTTTCGTCAATTATTCTTTTTATTTGAAAATCCAGTCCTTGGTGTATTATTAGGACTTGTCGTAACTGCAATCCTTCAGAGTTCTTCTGCTTCTGTTGGTCTTTTACAGGCAATCTCTTCTACTGGTGCTGTTACCTTTTCTATGGCAGCCCCTATTGTTATTGGTATGAATGTTGGTAAATGTATTACTGTTGTTTTAGCTAGTATTGGAACAAATAAAAATGCAAAACGTGTTGTTACCTGTGATCTTGCGATGAATATTATCAATGCTTGTGTATTCTTAGTCGTAATTTATGGCTATCAATCTTTTGTTGGATTTTCTTTCTGGGAAACTTCAATGAACCGTGGTGATATCGCAAACTTCCACACTTTATTTAACATTGGTACAACTGTTATTTTATTCCCATTCTGTGGGCTTCTTGTAAAATTAGCGTATAAAATTATTAAAAATGATGAACCATCTAAAATTGATAAAGAATTGGCACTTCTCGACGATATTTTCTTAGATCGTCCTGTTGTTGCTCTTGAACAATGTAAAAAAGTCATTCTCTCTATGGGCGAAGCTGTAAAAGAAAACTATACAATCGCAACTTCTCTTCTTGAGCACTTTGATCAAAAGAGCTTAGAACGCCTAAATGAGAATGAAAAATTCTTAGATAAATCGGAAACATTATTAGGAGAATATCTCGTTCGTGTAACTGCTCGCGGTATTTCTCGTGAAAACCGTAATTTAGCAAAAGAGATTATGCATTCTGTTAGTGATTTTGAACGTATGGGAGATCACTGTGTGAATATTGTTGATGTTATCGCTTATAATCGAGAACAAAAAATTACATTTTCAAAAGAGGCTTTAGATCAACTTCACTATATTGAAGAAGCAGTAAAAAATGTCATTGATATTACATGCAATGCTTTTTCTACAGAAGATAGTGAATTAGCTTATCAAGTAGAACCTTTAGAAGAAATCGTAGACGTAATTAAAGAGACATTAAAAAATGCTCATATCACTCGTCTTCAAGATGGACAATGTAATGTACAAAGCGGTATTTCTTATATCGAACTCTTAACAAGTTTTGAACGAATTTCCGATCATTGTTCTAATATTGCTTTACATATTTTACAAAAATCTCTTGGAACTTCTGGATTCGATATGCATGAATTTACTCATGAAATTCATAAAAATAGCACTCCAGAATATACAAAAATGTATAATAGTTTCTTTGAACAGTATATGCGTCCATTAGAAGCAAAAATTTGACGAGCAAATTAATGTAAAAAAATAGTAGGGAGTCATAGGTAAACCTATGACTCCTTACTATTTTTATGATTTTTTATAACATCGTATTGTCTCAAGGAGTGATGTGAAAATACTCTCGAATATTATTCAGTGCCTTCATCAAAACTTCTATTTCTTGATCATCCAGCCGTTTTAAAATCGCCTTTGTCATTTCATCATGAAATTTTTTATGATATTCATAAGCACGATTTCCTTTTTCTGAGAGAGAAATAAATACAACGCGCCGATCCTTTTCTCCTCTCGTCCGAACAACATATCCTTTTTTCACAAGGTTATTAATCGCAATCGTAAGTGTCCCTACCGTCACCTTCATTTTCGATGCGATCGCCGACATATTCTTTGGTTCCTCTTGTCCAATTACCTCTATAATATGCATATCATTGCTAGAAATATCTTTAAATTCATCCGATATGATTTCTCTTTCTTCCACGTCCATAATATCATTAAATAGACTAACTAATATGTGATTCACTGCCTGATAATGATCCATTGACTTCCTCCTTTCCTCCTATCTATTCTATATTATCTATATTTCTTCTATTCTAGAAGTATATTTTATTTGTCATGATTTTATATTTCTTACTTTTCGTATCATTAGTATATCACAAATTAGTTTAAAATACTACGATTTGTAGCTATCAAAAACGTACCAACCATAAAAATCATGCTATGTAAGTTTCTAATATTTGCAAACAATCATCATATGAGAGCATAAATATTTTTGTATGACTCACTTCTTTCGCGCAAAAAAAAGACCCTCTATTCCTATTAGAGAGTCTTTTCTTGTTATCTTTTTTATTGATTTAATTCTAATTTTTCAATCTCATTTACATAGTTATAGAACATAGATTGTTCTTTTGGCAATGTATCAAGGTTGATATTGCTAGAATATGCCATCATATTCTTTCTTTGGAAAAGAGGCATATAAGTAGCCCAACTCATAATTAAGTCTAGTTCTTCTGCTACTAACTCTTTTCTCTTTTCTACATCAAGAGTTGCTCTTACTTCTTCTAATAACTGATCAAGTTTCTTATCCTTAATCCATGTTCTATTAGAACCACCGTTCTTTGTATATTCACTTCCAAAGAGCTGTGTTAAATCACAGTGCTGTGAGTTACCCCAACCCATTGTCCACATATCAATATCATCGCTGTTTACTCGATTTAATAAAATACTAAAGTTCACGTCTGTGATATTTAATTTCGCTCCCATCTTTTCCATATCATTTTTCATCTGTGTAAAGATTGGAGTAACAGGGCTTGTTGAAGCATCACTAACACCAACTTCAACAACTAATTGTTTTCCATTTTTCACAAGTTTTCCATTCTTTTGTTCGTATCCAGCTTCTTTAAAACATTCTAATGCTTTTTCTGGATCATATCCCCAGTATTCTTCGGCATCTTGTGGATATTCAGGAAGAATCGTTGTCATTGGACGTTCAATTACTTCTGCAAGTTTTCCGTAATATGTAGAAATTGCCTGTTCTCTTGTCATTAAGTGCATGAGACCTTCTCTTACCTTTTTGTCAGGAATTCTCTTTGCACTAATAGCTGCATAACTATATCCATTGTTATCAAATAAATCGTAGTGAACGCCAGCATTGTCCATTTTTTCAACTGTTTCTGTTGATGCAGGAGGTGTCGCAATATCAATATCTCCATTGATAATACCATCTGCCATCTGATCGCTTTCTACTACTTGGAATGCTACATATTTTGTTTTAGGAGCACCACCCCAGTAATTTTCATTGGCTTCCATTTTTACTACGTTATCTTTATTGCTTACAAATACATAAGGACCAGTTCCCATTGGCTTACCATTTTTATCTTTAACACCTTCTAAGTTTCCTTTTTCAAATCCTTCTCCATAATAAGCGCTTGGAACGACTGGCTCTAATCCTAACGTACGGAGTGCATTCATATCAACACCATTCACTGTAACTTTACAAGTGAGATCATCCACTTTTTCAATTCCAGAAATGTCTGTTACATCAACTCCGTCACTTAAACCATCGGCAACAAGATCTTTTGATAATTTTTCTTCATAATAAGATAATGCATCATAGCTGTCTTTATTTGTTTCATATTCACATTCGGCAATGGCTTTTAAAAGTTTTGCCTCGTCTTTTGCATCGGCTTCTGAGATTTCAAATCCTTTATCTTTTAAATAATCTGTCCAAGAAGTGAGTGGCCCATCTTCTCCATCTGGATCTTGTCCTACTTCTGTAAACATGTCTTCACATTTTGTATCCACTAAATATTCAATAAACTTTTCTTTATCCTTAGAATACTCTTCTGCTTGCTTATTTACTTCATCTAATTTTTCAGAATAATTCGGATCATCATAATAGTACTCATTCATACCTTCAATATTCACTGTTGTACGGAAGGTATCCATTCCATCATAATTTGGATCCGCTAACACTTTATAAGTAAAAATAAGATCGTCAATCGTTACATCAGAACCATCGGAAAACTTAATGCCATCATTTAACTTAATCGTATAAATCGTCTTCTGATTGTCTCCTTTTCCAACCACTTCCTCATCAATATGTCCTAAGTTATCGATCAATTCATTGCTAGCATTTGTTTCAAGAACAGTCTCTTGTGCTAAAGAAAAAACCGCTGCATCATAGGAACTATCATAGAAAAATGGTGAAAATACACCGTTCCACTGTACAGAACCAATTACAATTGTATCATTTCCCCCTGAAGATTGTGTCTGACCTTGACCGCCACAAGCGGCAGTTGAAATTGCCATCATTGCTGCGAGCAAAGTTGCTGTAATACGTTTTCTCATATTTCTCCTCCTGTTTTTTATGCCATTTTACATGAAAAGACAATTATTTTCAATATTAATTTTTGTTTCTTATCTCTTTTTTAACATTTTATAAACTTTTTTCTAAATAATTCGTTTTTTAAACTAATTTAAATAAAAAGTAACACTATAAATATTTATGCTATTTTTTATACAATTATGCATATAAAAACAAAAGATAAATAGATTTTTTATCAATATATTGGTATTGTATGATTACGTTCTACTATATCTAGTTTATAAGGAAATTTCCCGTTTTTAAAAATTTCCCTAGTTTCCAATAATATCTCTTTTCTTTTCTCCTTTTGATAGTGCGAATAAATAGGTCAAATTTTTTATCTCATTTTTTTATCCTTATCTGGAATTTTAAAGGATTTTTATCTAAACTATGCAAAAAGTCTTTCTGTGGCGTACATTTATAGAATATTAAAGGACATAATTTTAAAGAATATAGGGATTTTTTTCATCGAACGAAACAGTTTATAGCATAATTTCTTCCTATTTAAGGGATAAATATCATTTTCTATCACAATTTTTCACTTATAAAAAATAAGATTTCTATATGAAGGATAGTATAATTATTTTTGCAGTTTTTTCATCACTTTAGAACGATACAGCACCATATATCATAGCTATCATTTATAACTTTTTATCGTTTCTAGCGGCATACTCTTTTCCTATACGCTTTGATATCATAAAGTTAAATTCTTTCTTTTATGCATAATAAAATAATAAGTTTCTATCATGCAAGTAATTTACATCATTTATGCCTCATATGCAAAAAAAAAACGATAGGAAAATAATTTCCTATCGTTTTTCACTTTAACTTTATTTCATCTTATTTTGCTATTGTCCCTTTTTCCTGTTGATCAACAAGATGGCAAGCAACTTTATGCTCATTGCCATAATCCTTAAATTCTGGAACTTTTGTTTTACAAATCTCCATACAGTTTGGACAACGTGTATGGAACTTACATCCAGATGGTGGATTTGCTGGAGAAGGAATATCTCCTTCTAGAATCGTACGATTCATCTTACGATCTGGATCTGGGATTGGAACCGCACTAAGAAGCGCTTTTGTATATGGATGTTTTGGTGAGCGGAAAAGCTCTTCTTTTGGAGCCATTTCCACTAAATTACCTAAGTACATAACACCTACTACATCAGAGATATACTCAACAACGGAAAGGTCATGAGAGATAAAGAGATAAGATAACTGTCTCTTTTCTTGAAGATCTTTCATTAAGTTGATAACCTGAGCCTGAATGGATACGTCAAGAGCGGATACTGGCTCATCAGCAATGATTAGGCTTGGGTTTAATGCTAACGCTCTCGCAATACAAATACGCTGGCGCTGTCCACCTGAGAATTCATGTGGGTAACGATCGATATAGAAATCACGAAGCCCACAGTCTCTCATTACTTGTAAAATATAGTCTCTATATTGTTCTTTTGGAACGATATTATGCTCTCTTACCGCTTCACCAATGATTTCTCCAATTGGCATACGAGGATCAAGAGAAGCATATGGATCTTGGAAAATCATCTGTACTTGAGGACGCATTTCACGCATCTGTTTTTTATTCATAGCAAAGATATCTTTACCATTTAAGATTGCTTCTCCACTTGTAGGCTCAGTTAAGCGTAAGATTGTACGCCCTGTTGTTGTTTTACCACAACCAGACTCTCCTACAAGACCAAATGTCTGTCCTCTTTTAATTTTAAATGAAACACCATCTACGGATTTTACATGACCAACAGTACGTTGCATAACACCCGCTTTGATTGGGTAGTGTTTTACCAGATTGTTTACTTCAAGAATATAATCATTGTCTTCATTCACTGTTACTTTGATTTCATCTGACATTTTTCACACCGCCCTTTCTACTTTTTATCAATATCATCATAAAGATGACATGCTACATAATGTGTTTCAGATACACGTCGTAATGCAGGATATGGAGAATCACATTGTTCCTTGCACATTTCACAACGGTTTTTAAAATAACAATGATTTGGCATATTGATTGGGTTTGGAACGTTTCCTGGAATGGAGTAAAGACGTCCTGTCTCCTCATTAAGAACTGGTCTTGATTTTAAAAGACCAATCGTATATGGATGTCTAGGATCGTGGAAAATATCGGATGCTGTACCTCTTTCAATAACACGTCCTGCATACATAACAACAATCAAATCTGCCATCTCAGCTACAACACCAAGATCATGTGTAATTAACATGATAGAGGCATTGATTTTATCTTTTAACTGACGAAGTAAATCAAGAACCTGCGCTTGAATTGTTACATCAAGAGCTGTTGTAGGCTCATCAGCAATAATGAGTCTTGGGTTACAAGAAAGAGCCATAGCGATAACGATACGCTGTTTCATACCACCGGATAATTCATGTGGATAGCTCTTCTCAATTCCTTCGCGGGCAATTCCTACCATACGAAGAAGTTCGATTACCCTTTTATTTACTTCTTCTTTTTTCATTTCTGGGTTATGAAGTTTAATAATTTCGGCAAGCTGATCTCCAATTGTGAAAACTGGATTTAAACTTGTCATAGGTTCTTGGAAAATCATAGCGATTTCATTTCCACGAATTTTTGTCATATCGCGAATTGGAACCTTTGTAATATCAATGGCATGTCCTTCTTTGTTATAACGGATTTCACCACCAGCAATCTGTCCTTGTGGTCCTTGTAATAACTGCATAAGAGAAAGACTTGTTACAGATTTACCACAACCTGATTCTCCTACGATTCCGATTGTCTTTCCTTTTGGAATATCAAAGGAAACACCGTCTACGGATTTGACAGTACCATTATCTGTATAAAAATAAGTCTGAAGATTATCAAACTCTATCAGATTGTTTTCATCTCTCATTTCAGTATAATATTCAGATTCCGGAACATTTTTTCTTTTTTTCATCTTATTATATTCACGGTATTTCTGATTATTAAACTTTTTAATTTCTTTAAATCTTGCTTTTCTTGCTGCTTTTTCGTTTCTATCTGCCACCGTATACTCACCTACCTTTTCATCTTTGGATCAAATGCGTCACGGAGACCATCACCGATAAAGTTAAACGCCATAACAATGAGGAGCAGCATAATTCCAGGTGGCATCCAGATATTTAAGTAATTTTCCATAACGATCTGATTATTTACCGCATTAACCATACTTCCTAAAGAAGCAAATGGTGTGGATAAACCTACACCTAAATAACTAAGTGTTGATTCAGTAATAATGAAAGATCCTAAATCCATTGTTGCCATAACAATGATAACTGGAATACAGTTTGGAATTAAATGTTTAAAGATTTTCTTTGTTACGCTAATACCAGATGCTTCTGCTGCAGACATATAGTCCATTTCACGAATTGTAAGCACCTGACCACGCACCATACGAGTTACACCAGACCAGTTAAACAGACCCATAATAACCATAAGGAAATAGATCTTATGTTCTGGGGCAATTCCGAATGCTGCCATAAAAGAGGATACAATTAACATCAGCGGAACGAATGGAATACAATAGAAAATCTCCACTAAACGCATGATTACCATATCCACTTTTCCACCATAGTATCCAGCGATACCACCAAGTGTGATACCAATTAACATTTCGATAATTGTTACTGCTATACTAAATTCAAGTGAAATTCTACTACCATACATAAGACGTGTAAATACATCACGACCATCGGTATCAGTACCTAAAATATGTGCTTTAGAAATTGGTGCTTTTACATTAACACCAACGCTTGGCGACTTAATCGCCTCTTTATCAGACATTCGATATTCAACGCCTGTGTTCTGATCTTTATAAAAAAGTTCATATTCGCCATATGGAGAGAAAAATGGTCCAATATAAGCGAATAAAATAACTGCAATAATAATGACCAATCCTAAAATCGCCAATTTATTGCGGAAGAAACGTTTCATAATCAATTGACCCGGAGTCAGAATGACTTGATTTTTTTCAAATTCAATTGTTTCTTTTTCATTTTTCAATTGTTCCTGTGAATCTGCCATATTCTGCCTCCTTTCTAGTTATAACGGACACGAGGGTCAACGACTGCATATAAAATATCAGAAATTAATGTACCTAAAAGTGTCAGTATTGCTAAGAATACTAAGTATCCCATAAGGAATGGAAGGTCTTTTTCATTTACTGCATCAATGGCAGCTTTTCCAAGTCCTGGGATTGAGAAAATACCCTCTGTAATAATAGCACCAGAGAATAATGCTGGGATCTGTGCCCCGATAAATGTTACAATTGGGATTAACGTATTACGGAAAGCATGTTTAAATACAACAACACGTTCATCAAGACCTTTTGCTCTTGCTGTACGAACATAATCCATGTTTAATACTTCAAGCATATTTGTTCTTGTATAACGTAACCAGCTACCAACACCTAAAATTACGAATACGGTAATTGGAAGGATAAAATGCTTACCTACGTCTAGATAATACGCAAGGCCTGTATAATTTGCCCTCGCTGTAACCATACCACTCAGTGGCAATACCTTTAAGCCTATGGCAAAAACTCTTCGTAATAATGCCGCAAAGAAGAAAGATGGCAAGGAAATACCTGCCAATGCAAAAAATACGATGGTATAGTCTGTTTTAGAGTATTGTTTTGTTGCCGCTATAACACCTAACGGGATAGCGATGGCCAACTCTATAATCAGCGCTATTGCCGCCAGTGAGAAGGATACCCACATTCTTTCGCTAATTGCCTTCATAACAGGCTCTTTAAATTTAAAAGAATCGCCGAAATCCAATTTCACTGCACCTTTTAACCAGTTGACATAGCCTTCAATGACATTGCCACCGATTCCATACTGTTCTCGCATTTTTTCTTTCTGTTCTGCTGTAATAGATGGGTTACCACTTGTCATTTGCTCTACAAAGTCACCCGGCATCATACGCAGAATACCATAGAGCAGAAATGATACGCCGAAGAGTACGATTATACTTGTTAAAATACGTCTAATAATATACTGTTTCATCATGCACCTCCTGTGTTTTATCATAGAAAGAGGCTGCCCAGACTGAACAGCCTCTTTTCTGCTCTGTTAAAAATTTATTTTACTCTAATCCTAAGAAAAAGACTAGAGCCTTTCATTCCTAAAAGGAAGAAATTCAAATTATTGGTTTAACTCAAGTTTTTCAAGCTCATTTCTATAGTTATAGAACATAGATGCTTCTTTAGGAAGAGTATCTGTATTGATGTTGCTTGAATAAGCTGTCATATTCTTTCTCTGATAAATTGGCATATAAGTAGCCCAGCTCATAATAATATCAAGTTCTTTTGCAACTAATTCTTTTCTCTTTTCAAGATCTAAAGTTGCTCTTGTTTCTTTTAATAACTTATCGAGTTCTTTATCTTTGATCCATGTTCTGTTAGAACCACCGTTCTTTGTATATTCGCTACCGAATAACTGTGTTAAATCACAATCTTGAGTATTACCCCAAGCCATACACCACATATCTACGTCATCGCTATTAACACGATTGCTTAAGATACTAAGGTCAGTATCTGTGATGTTTAATCTTGCACCCATTTTTTCCATATCATTTTTCATCTGTGTGAAAATTGGAGTTGCTGGATGGCTAGAAGCCTGTCCAATTGCGACTTCAACAACTAACTGTTTTCCATCTTTTACAAGTTTTCCATCTTTTTGTACATATCCAGCTTTTTTAAAGCATTCTAACGCTTTATCTGGATCATATCCCCAGTATTCTTTTGCATCTTTTGGATACTCAGCTAATACTGTTGTCATTGGACGTTCAATTACTTCTGCTAATTTTCCATAATATGTGGAAACTGCCTGTTCACGAGTCATTAAGTGCATTAAACCTTCACGAACATTTTTATCTGGAATTCTCTTAGCACTGATTGCCACATATCCATAACCATTGTTATCAAATAAATCATAGTGGATTCCAGCTCCATCTAATTTCTCAATGATTTCTGTAGATGCAGATGGTTCTGCAATATCAACATCTCCATTGATAACAGAGTCTGCCTTCTGATTTTCTTCTACTACTTGGAATGCTAAATATTTTGTTTTAGGAGCACCACCCCAGTAGTTTTCATTGGCTTCTAACTTAACTACGTTGTCTTTATTGCTTACGAATTTATATGGACCGCTACCCATTGGTGTTCCATTTTTCGCTTTCACGCCTTCAAGATTTCCTTTTTCAAAACCTTCACCGTAATAGCTTGCTGGCACAATATTTTGTACTCCTAATTGACGCTCTGCATTCATATCAACACCGTTAACGGTTACTTTACAAGTTAAATCATCAATTTTTTCGATACCAGAAATTTCTGGAACATCGATACCATCGCTTAAACCATCAGCTACAAGGTCTTTAGATAACTTTTCTTCATAGTAAGATACTGCGTCATAGCTATCTTTGTTTGTTTCATATTCACATTCAGCAAGTGCTTGTAAAAGTTTTGCTTCATCTTTTGCATCTGCTTCAGAAATTTCAAATCCTTTGTCTTTTAAATAATCTGCCCAAGATGTAAGAGGACCATCTTCTCCATCTGGATCTTCTGAAACGTCTTCAAACATTCCTTCACATTTTGTATCGATTAAATACTGGATGAATTTTTCTTTATCATTTCCATCTTTTTTCGCTTGCGCTTCAATTTTTGCTACATTTTCAGAGTAATTTGGATCATCGTAGTAGTATTCATTCATACCTACGATATTAACTGCTGTACGGAATGGTGACATACCGTCATAGTTTGGATCGGCTAATACTTTATAAGTAAAGATAACGTCATCAATTGTCATATCAGAACCATCTGAGAATTTAATACCATCATTTAATTTGATTGTATAAATAGTCTGCTGATTATCACCTTTTCCAACAACCTCTTCATCAATGTGTCCTAAGTTGTCAATTAATTCATTGTTTGCATCTGGTTCAAGAATTGTTTCTTGAATTGCACCAAAAACCTGTGAATCTGGATTCGCTGTATAGAAGAATGGTGAAAATACACCGTTCCACTGATCTGTTGCAATAACAATTGTTTCATTTACTCCTGATGCTTGGCTTCCACCGCCACCACAGGCTGCTGTTGAGATTGCAAGCATTGCCGCAAGCAATGATGCCGTAATACGTTTTCTCATGTTATTTCCTCCTTAAAAATGTTTGAGTGTTTCCACAATGTTTTCCACAATCCATTGCACGGTTCCATCTTCAAATGGACTCTTCAACCCAACTGCTGGAAGCATATTGGTATAGAAGTCTTTTGCAGAGAGTTTGCAAAGTTTTAAATAATCTTCCCATGCTTTTCCATAACTTTTATCCATTTTTATTTTAAACTGCAATGCGCAGATTGTAGCAAGGCAATAATCGATATAATAGAATGGCAAATCAAAAATATGATGTTGTTTTTGCCAAAATCCACCTTCACCAAAGAAAGGATCGCCTTCATAATCAAGATGTGGCTTGTATACTTGTTCCAGTTCTTTCCAAACTTGTTTTCTTTCCTTTGGAGTCATATCTGGATTCTCATATACGATATGCTGGAATTCATCCACCATACAACCATATGGAATAAATGCACAGCCATCTTCTAAATGCATCTTTCTATAATCATCTGCACGATCACCAAAGAACATTTCCATGTACTTTTCTGTAAAATATTCCATAGACATAGAATGAATCTCGGCTGTTTCCATTCCAATATCATTATGTTCTACGATTTCATCGTTTCTCGTTACAAACCCTTGGAATGCATGTCCACATTCATGAGTAATAACATCAACATCTCCACTTGTTCCATTGAAGTTCGCAAAAATAAATGGAGATTTAAAATCTGGGATATAAGTCATATATCCACCTGCACGTTTTGTCTTTCTTCCAAGAACATCGAATAATTCATTGTCACTCATGAAATCAAAAAACTCTTTTGTTTCTTCGGATAGCTGGCCATACATTTCTTTTCCAGCTAAGAGAATCTGTTCTGGTGTTCCAATTGGTGCTGGATTTCCATTTACGAAATAAGAATCTTCATCGATATAAGATAACTTTTCAAGTCCTAAACGCTCTCTTCTTTGTTCATTCAATTTCTGAACAAAAGGAACAAAGTGTTCTTTTATCTGTTTTCTAAAGTTTTCTACCATAGTCTTATCATAGCAATTTCTTTGCATACGATAATATCCTAACTCAACAAAGTTTTCATATCCTAATAATCTTGCCTGAGCAGTACGATTCTTTACAAGTTTGTCATAAATATCATCAATTTCGTCGGTTACTGTTAAGAAGTAATCACTTAATGCTTTGTAAGCATCTCTTCTAACATTGCGGTCATTTGATGTTAAATATTTTCTTAATAAAGAGACGTTCTGAATTTCCCCATCAAATGGAATCTCTGCGGAGGCAATTAATTTCATATAACGAGTTGTCAATTCATTTTCTTCTTGTTTTAATGGGATTAACTTCTCATCATTTGCCTTCATAGCAAGTTCCATATTCTTGAATGCAACTTTTCCAATCTTCTCTTCTAAATAGTCACGATATGGTGATTCAAATAATAATTTTGAATAATCAACGAGTAACTGATAATATGCTGGAGTTTCCTTATCATAATAAGCCTGTTCCTTATCATAAAATTCATCTTTCGTATCAATATCATGACGAATATGAGAAATCGTAATCATGGAATCAATATGTCCAGTCAATGCATAATATTTCTTATGAACTTCAAATTGTTCTTCTCCAGATCCACAGTTTGCAAATTCTTTAATAATATCTTGCATCTTCTGTTTTGCATCTTCCATATCAATTCTCTCATATGGCATCTCAGAAAATTTCATCGTTTGCCCCTCCTTGCTTTTTCATGTGTTATTTTTATGTGTATATAAAAAGTCTTGAAAATGGTGAATTTCAATATTTTGCAATTCAAAATTTTCCTTCGTTTTTTTTTCAGTAAACTATATTATATCAGATAACGCTAGGAAAATAAAGTATTAAAGTCATAATATTTCTTTTAAAAATAACAGAATTACGCCTTCATATTCTATTTTTTTCTGACACCCCGATGTATCCTTATACTATGTCGCACAATAAAAGTGGGTTCTTTTTCCATAAAATGAATTTTAGTATTTCCAAAACTACATTTCCATTTAATGTAAATTTTTATTTTATTCATTTTTATCGAGCCATCCACTCCGCTAATAATACACTCATAGCCCCTCCTGCCAAGGTAGAAAGCAATGCGCCCTTTAATGTATAACGAGTTTTCGTAACTTTCGTTGCCATATAATAGACAGACATTGTATAAAATACAGTTTCCGTACAACTCATCATAATGGATACCATCATTCCAACAGTAGAATCGGCTCCAAACTCCTTAAATACATCGAATACTAATCCATTTGCTGCTGATGCAGAAAATAATCGTACGATAAAAACAGGAATTACTTCAAATGGTATATGTAATAATTCCCCGAAAGGTCTTAATAGCTCAGAAAAGAGAGTAAGCGCTCCTGATGCCCTTAACACTCCAACCGCTATCATAAGCCCTAGAATTGTCGGCGTAATTTTAATGACCGTTTTAAACCCCTCTTTTGCCCCTTCCATAAAGTCATCATAGACATTTTTCTTATTCATGAGCCCATAGGCAACTAAATAAAATATAATCATTGGTACAAAAAAATCTGAGAAATATAATAAAAACTTCATACTTACCTCTTTTTTCTTGCTTGCTCTCTTTATTTTATTTCCCTTATCTTGTCCACTATACCTCTCTTCTCTCTTTCTTCTTTATTTCTTAAAGAATGGCTCTATCACAATTCCCCCCATTTCTTCCCTTTTTCCAATGTTACACTATATAATCTCATGATCCTATGCTACAATAAAAGAAATAATGGAAGCTCAAACATGATTGATGTACGGAAATTGATTCATAAAGCGAGGAAAATACTATGTCAAATACTACAATCCCACCACTTCCTATATCTATTGAACAACAATTAAAATTAAATACTCTTTTATATAAGGAAATGAAACCAACATCTCCTTCTTTTTTAGTCCCCTCTTCTAACGGTTTTTCCCTTATTTTGGTAGAGGAAGGTCACTTTTTTCTTTCCAGTCCTTATGGATATGAAATAAAAAAAGAACAAGCGATCCTATTTTCTCCTCTTTCTTCTTTTTCTTTAACAACCAAACAAGAGGGTGGTTTTTATTTCTTATGTTTCGATGGCGATCTCACACATAAACTGTTAACGGAAACGATAAAGAATGGAAATTTTTTTCTTGGAGATCATTATTACACATTAAAAAAGGATCTAAAGCATTTATTAACTCTAGATCCCTCCACCCAGTCAGATGCATTTGCTATTGATATTTTTTCTCTTCTTATGCATATGTATCATCATTCTACTTCTTTATCGAAACCGATGTACCCACCAATTGTCATGTCTGCGATTCAGATTATGGAGGAAAACTACACTTATCTATATGGAATCGAAGAATTAGCAGAACATCTAGAGGTGAGCAAAAATCACCTCATTCGGACTTTTGGCGAGCACGTTGGTATGTCTCCACTACAATATCTCACTTCTGTGAAAATTAAGCATGCGAAAAACTTTTTAGAAATTGGAGAAACTTCTATGGAAGTGATCGCTGTTTCTTGTGGTTTTTCTAGCGCGGACTATTTTCGAAAAGTATTTAAAAAGGAAACAGGAATGTCACCAAAACAATTTCAAAAAGACAATCATTCCAACAAAAAAGCTCACTATCCAGATGAACTTTATTTATGACCTAGAAAATTTTCTCTTTCCTTTGGCGTATACAATACCAACCAGTGTAGAAACAAGAGTTGCAATTAAAGCGGGAACGATAATAGCCGATGGCCTTGCCGAACCATATTGACTTCGATATCCAATCATATTGATCGGTATCAATTGTAGCGATGAAATATTTAAAATTAAAAAAGTGCACATATCATCACTAGCGACTTCTCGTTTCCCATTTAATTCATCTAACTCTTTCATAGCCATCAATCCCGATGGCGTGGCCGCCCAACCAAGGCCAAAAATATTAGCAATAATATTAGTGGCAATATAGGCATTCGCTTTATGTCCTCTTGGTATTGTCGGAAAAAGCCAGCGGATAAACCAACCCAATCGATCCGACATAGCTTTAATGAGTCCTGTATTTTCTGCTACTTTCATAAATCCCGACCACATTCCGACAACCCCTAACATGAAAATACATAAATCAATGGCCTCTTTTGTGGAATCTAAAAAGGCGGTATTGACGGCTCCCATTGTCCCATGAAAAGATGCTGTTACTACTCCAATTAAAATCATAATGCCCCAAATATAATTAAGCATCGTTACACTACTCCTTTTTTAATACATCTATTATAGGAAACCCATTTTTATGCCTCGTTGTCATTGCGGAACAAAGTATACGCCCAACACTCTTCGCGACTTTCGGTTACTCCTAGCAACCTACACTTTGCCGCGCGCGAGCAATTTGCGAAGCAAAATTATCTTCTTTGCCCGCTGCGCATCGTCCGCACGTAGTGCTTTTTTTATGTTATAGGATAACTCGCTTTGCGAGAAATTTCCTATAGAGATTAGGGTGTCAAAAGACACGTTTGTAAATATTTGATTTTGTTTGTACCTTGAAAATTTAACACGAATTGCGTTAGAGCTTTGCTTTAGAACTGTCGGATAACGATTCTGCAGATGT
>DVIZ01000073.1 GCA_018710905.1 Candidatus Scybalomonas excrementigallinarum
TTTATTCTACTTTTTTATTCCAAAAGATTCTGGTCTTCGATAATTATTTGTATTGATGTACACTTTCCACTATTACAATCACTTTCCGATACACTACATGCAGCAACGCCCAAACGCATATTCATTTCTGCTTTCAATACTATTTTACTTCTAGCTTTAGAAATGGGACGCTTAACAGAGATTATCCCATGAGTCTTAATCTTTGTATACATAAACAGATTTTATTTACCTCTCTAAATTCCAAGTTGTTTATCCCCATTATATCATAAAAATATCTTTCATCAATAACACTCCTGCCTATATTCCTATTTCCAAAAAACGTCACAATCTACAAAAAGTATATATGGCCTTTTTATTAACAATCCTTCTTACAAAAATAAGACTTAGCCAGTGAATCCCCTTGTAATATCAAGTTTTTCTGACTAAGTCTTATTTTATTCTAGTATTCTATCGAATGTTTATGGACGAATTTGTCCATTTCCATAAATAATATATTTTGTGGAAGTGAGAGCTTGTAATCCCATCGGTCCTCTTGCATGAAGTTTCTGCGTGCTGATTCCAATTTCAGCTCCTAGCCCAAACTCAAATCCATCGGTGAATCTTGTGGATGCATTCACATAGACTGCTGCTGCATCAATTTCATCCAAAAACTTTTGCGCATTGGCATAGTTATCCGTAATAATCGCTTCGCTATGCCCTGTATTGTAGCAATTAATATGAGCAATTGCCTCATCGATGGAATCCACTACTTTTAATGAAAGAATGAGATCTAGATATTCTGTTTTATAATCTTCTTCCGTAGCAGGAACAATTCTCTTGTCAATTTCTTGTGCTCTTTCATCTCCACGGATTTCTACGCCTTTTTCCATTAAGGCATCGGCAATAGCTGGCAAATAGGCATCCGCTACTGCGCTATGTACAACTAAAGATTCACAAGTGTTGCAAGTGCCTAAACGCTGTGTTTTTGCATTGAGAATAATCGGAATTGCCATTGCTAAATCTGCAAATTCATCCACATAAATATGACAATTTCCTGTCCCTGTTTCAATAACAGGAACGGTGCTATTTTGTACTACAGTTTTAATTAAATTCGCACCACCTCTTGGAATTAAAACATCTAAATACTCATTCATCTTCATCATTTGATTTGCCACTTCGTGGCTTGTATCCGTTACAAGCTGAATGGCGTTTTTATTCACATTACATTCTGCAAGTGCTCCTTGAATCACTTCTAAAATGGCTCGATTGGAATGAATAGCATCTTTTCCGCCTCGTAAGATTACGGCATTTCCTGCTTTAAAACAAAGGGCAAAGGCATCAGCTGTCACATTTGGTCTGGACTCATAAATAATTCCAATGACTCCTAATGGCACTCTCTTTTGACCGATCATCAAACCGTTTTCCTTCTTTTTCATAGAAATCACTTCTCCGATAGGATCTTCTAACTGAACCATTTGACGAATTCCCTCTGCCATATTTTTAATTCTTTCAGAAGTCAATGCAAGGCGATCCAGCATCGCTTTTGACATGCCGTTTTTTCTACCATGCTCTAAATCCATTTCATTGCTTTCTAAAATTTCTTCTTCGCAAAATTCTAGCGCATCTGCTACAAAATTTAACGCACGATTTTTCTTATAAGTGTCTAAAGCCGCAAGTTCTTGAGCGGCTTCTTTTGCTCGTTTTCCCAATACTTCTATTTGTTCCATCGAATCCCTTGCTACTCAAAATATGGACAAGTCTGTCTAGTAGCCTCTCCTTCCTTTTATTTGCGCTTGTTTTGTCCCCGTATTTCCTCAATGGACACGCTTTTACTATTTTCCATCACTCGATTAGACGTTTTTCTGTTAAAATTTTATCTGGTTTATAGTCTCCCTTATCACCTTCGAACTGTTCATACACTTGAAAATCATAGGCAATTGCAATCGTTTTTAAATGAGAATTTCTCGTTAGATATCGATCATAATATCCTCCACCATAACCGATTCGATTTCGACTTTCATCAAAAGCAACTCCTGGCATAATAACAAGACTGTTATCAGATACGACTCCTACCTCTTTTTTTGGCTCTAAAATGCCATATTTGCTCTCTTCTAATTCTTCTAAGGAATGATAGCGATAAAATTCAATTTCTCCCTCTTCTACAATTGGAGAAGCCACTTCTTTTCCTTGACGAAATGCCTCTTCAATAATTGGAATTGTCGGAATTTCTTGATTATAAGCCACATAAATACTAATGCTTTTCGCTTCCTTAAATTCTTTCATAGAGACTAATTTCTCAAAAATCTCTTTCCCAATTATTTCTCTCTCTACTTCTGTCACATTCTTTTTTCTAAGACGCATTTCATGGCGAATTTCTTTTTTTCTAATTTGAATTAATGATAATGGCATTTTAACTCCTCCATTCATTCCAAAATCATTTTTAATGTTTTTTCATACTATTCTCATAAACGCCATTCTCCCCTTATCGGGTCTATTAGCTTAACTTCTTTCTTCTAACAGGTGTAACCGTTCCATCCTTTTCTAAAATACTAACGTTTTCTAAAGTACCTCTAAGATTTTTACGGATTGCCATAATATATTCTTTGCGAAGTTTTTGCTGTTCTTCTTTCTCCGCTGGTGTCAATCCTTCTGCCTTCATTTTATGATATAATTCGTTAATTCTTTCGATTTTCTTTTCGTCCATTGTTTTACTCCTTTTTATCATTTGCACTGAGTGCATTTGTTTGTAGTTTATCATATTGTGCCTCGACACGCAAATAAGATTTTCTTTCAATATAATCCATTACATCAAAATTTGGATTTTTATGGGCTAAAAAGAGGGTTCCTATTTCTTTTCCTTCCATAATGTCATTTAAAATTCCAAAGTCCGCTCCATTTGCGATTATCATATCCGCTCCTGAATCATTGGCAATTCTTGCTGCTGCGATTTTCGTTGCCATTCCTCCCGTTCCAAAATCAGAACTAACACCTTTTGCCATTTTTTGTAATTCTTCATTAATTTCCGTTACGGTAGAAATCAATTTGGCATCTTTATTTTTATTTGGATCATCGGTATAAAGTCCATCGATATCGGATAATAAAATTAAGAGATCGGCTTTTACTAAGGCAGAAACAACCGCAGATAAGTTATCGTTGTCTCCAAATTCAATCTCTTCAGTAGAAACAGTGTCATTTTCATTGACAACAGGAATGACTCCCATTTTCAATAACTCTTCAAAAGTATTTTGCGCATTCGTTCGATTTAATTCTTTTAATATCGTTGTTTTCGTCATCAAAATCTGTGCAGAAGTTTGATTATATTCTGCAAATAATTTTTGATAGATCATCATCAGTTGTCCTTGCCCTACTGCTGCACACGCCTGTTTTTGAGCAACAGAGCTAGGTCTTCCTTGAATTCCTAACGCTTTTCTCCCAACACTAATGGCGCCAGAAGATACAAGAACAACATCAATCCCTCGATTTCGAATGTCGCTAATAACTCTTACTAATTTTTCTAGCTTTACAAAATTAATATATCCTGTCTCTTTATGCACTAAAGAAGAAGTTCCAACTTTAATTACAACACGTTTTTTTCTCTGTAAATGCTCTCTATTTTTTATCATATTTCCTACTGATCATAAAACAAACCTTCTTTTATTCAACCATTGTTTTATGATTTCCTCCCAATTGTCTATTTTTCCTATTACACATTTTTTATTATTCTATTGATTCCTATTGATTCTTATTTTTGTGGCAACGCATAACGGCTAGCGATGGCTTCTGCTACTTTCATACCATCAATAGCCGCCGATGTAATACCACCTGCATATCCAGCCCCTTCCCCACATGGATAAAGACCATCAATATTACTTACAAACTCTGTGTCTCGCTCCATACGAAGAGGAGAAGAAGTTCTTGTTTCAACACCTGTTAAAACCGTATCTCTTCTTCCATATCCTTTAATCTTTTTATCAAAAGCTTCCATTCCTTCTATAATCGCCTCTATCACATAGCTTGGCAAACAGTCTCTTAAATTGGCAAACGCATACTGTCCTTGTAACGAAGGTGAAATATCGCCTAATTTCTCCGTTTTTTTATTATCAATGAGATCGCCTAACAGCTGAATCGGAACACTTCCATCACCGCCTGCCGCTTCATAAGCAAGGCTTTCCCATTTTCTTTGGAACTGCACACCAGCCATTGGAGAATCCTCCATAAAATCCTCTGGAGTCACGTTAACAACAATAGCAGTATTGGAATTTTGGGCATCTCGTTTATAGTTGCTCATACCGTTTACAACAATTCTACCTTCTTCTGATGAGGAGTTTACAACAAATCCTCCTGGACACATACAAAAAGAATAGACACTTCTTCCATTTTCTGCATGATGGACTAATTTATAATCTGCTGTTGGTAAGTATTTTTTATCATATCCAACCCCATACTGAGATTCATTGATCATTTCTCTTTCATGTTCTACACGAACACCGATTGCAAATGATTTCTTTGTCATATAAAGCTGATGATCATAAAGCATTTGAAATGTATCTCTTGCGCTATGGCCTACTGCAATTACAAGGGTACTACAAGGAATCCACTGTTCCCCATTGACACAAATGGCCTCTATTTCGCCAATTTTCCCTTCTTTTTGTTGTTCTACATCCCCATAGGATTTAAAACGAATATCCGTAACTTTAGAAGAAAAGCGAACTTCTCCTCCATTTTTTATAATATCCTCTCGCATATTGATAATAATATCCCGTAGTAAATCGGTTCCTATATGCGGTTTATTCCAATATAAAATTTCTTCTGGCGCACCATAGGATACAAAGGTCTCTAACACTTTTTTATTTCTTCCCCATTTATCTTTGACACCAGTATTTAACTTTCCATCCGAAAACGTTCCTGCTCCGCCTTCTCCAAATTGAACATTACATTCTGGATCTAATTCTTTTGTCTCCCAATAATGTTCAATGGACTTCACACGCTCTGTAACACATTTTCCTCTCTCTAATAACAGTGGTTGGTATCCAGCCTTTGCAAGCATTAACGCACAAAATAATCCTGCTGGTCCTGCTCCTACAATAACAGGTCTTTCCTTCATTTTTTCTACTCCTGATTTTGGAAACTGATAACAAATTTCTTCGGCTATCACTGCATTTTTATTTTTTGCACGTTTTAACACTTTTTCTTCTTCTGGCAAGGATAACTGCACAGAGTAAATATATTTTAAATCATCTTTTTTTCTAGCATCCAATGATTTTTTAATGATTTTATAAGAAAATTCTCCTTTTAATTTTAAATTGGATGCAATGGCTTTTTTTAACGCATCTTCTTTATGAGAAATTGGTAATTTTATTTGTGATAATTGTATCATTTCTTTTTTCTCCTTGCTGTTTTTCTCTTATCTTTCCCCCGATTCTTCTCTATCGTTTTCCCTGTCTGTTTCTTTTTTCTCTCAAATTGCTTTGGTTTTGCTGCTTCATAACGTTGTTTTCCTGTTTTTAATAAAACGCTATTTGGCTGTTCTTTTATCCTATCAGATCTTGTATACTTTTGTACAGAGTTTCCTGCTAAATATCCACTAGTCCAAGCCCACTGTAAATTGTAGCCACCGCACGTTCCATCAATATCCACTACTTCTCCAACAAAGTATAAATTTTTTATTTTTAAAGATTCCATTGTATCTCTACAAATTTCTTTTGTAACGACTCCACCAGCACATACTTGGCATTGCTCAAAAGAATTAAATCCTACAATCGGAATCTTAAAATTTTGAATGATAAAACAAAGACGTTTTCGTTGTTCTTTGGTCATTTCCTTACAATGTAATGTTTCTTTTATATTCGCTTCTTGTAAAAAAATAGGAACTAATTTTTTGGAAAAAATACCTTCTAATAATTCACGAATATTTTTATAAGTACAACAATCGCTTAATTTTTCTAAAAGATTTAAAAACTCTACAAAACTTTTCTCACGATAAAAATTAATCATCACTTCGACTTTACGCCCTTTTTGCAACATTTTTGTTGCATAACGGCTAATTTGAAAGGTTGGAACGCCAGATATTCCATAATTTGTAAACTGAATTTCTCCTTCCTCTTCCATTACAACTGCTCCATCCACAAGACAGGAAATCCCGCCTTTTGCACGAACACCTGCCCATTGTTTTATGCCTTTATGGCTCGTATGTAATCCTGTAAGAGCTGGTACAACAACTGTCACTGAGTGACCAAATTGTTTTGCCAGCTCATACCCTTTTCCATCGCTTCCAAGTTTTGGCTGTGCCTTACCACCAGTGGCTATCACACATTGATAAGCTGAAAATCTTTCTTTTTGCTCTGTTTCACAGGTAAAAATGTCTCCTTCTTTTTGAAGAGAAACTACTTTTTGATCGCAAAAAATATCCACACCAAGAGATTGTAATTTTAGCTCCAAAGCGGATACAACAGAAGTTGCTTGTTCACTTCTTGGATAAACATATCCATTTTCTTCTTTCCAAATAATCCCAATAGATTCAAAAAAATCTAATGTTTCCTTCACAGAAAACTTTTCTAAAACATCATAGGCAAACTGTGGATCGTCTCCACGATAGTCCTGTTCTTTTACGCTTAAATTTGTCATATTGCAGCGTCCATTTCCCGTAGCAAGAATCTTTTTTCCTATCTTTGCCATCTGCTCGATTACGCAAACAGACAGTCCTCGTTCTGCTGCTCGTATGGCAGTTAAAAGCCCAGCAGCTCCACCGCCAATAATCATACTATCATATAATTTCATCTATTTATCCTCTTATTCTTTTCTATTCTTTTGTTTTCCTAACAGCCATCTCTATCATTGTTTTAACAAAGTACGCTATTTCCAAAGTATTTTTCCTTACAGAATATTCTAATTGTAATCATTCTATCTCGCATTTTCAATAGACTTTTCTCTTTTTGTTATTTTTCTTCTTCATTCGTTTTTTCTCTTACCCTTTTTTATACGCTTAATAGCCATAAAAAACATCTATCCTTTTGGTGATGACACGACAAACGCATGAAAGTTTTTCTTCACCCCTTTGTTTGCCAAGGCTCAAAATTTTATTTTAGTTCTTTAAAACTTCTTCTAAATATTGCATGGGTTTTAAACCGATTAAAAATCTCTTCTTTTTCAT
>DVIZ01000074.1 GCA_018710905.1 Candidatus Scybalomonas excrementigallinarum
CATGAAATGGTTGATAATTCTGTTGGAAAAATATTTGCATAAATGAATTTGCTTTAACTGCTTGTATAAGAAGGAAGAATGATGTATAGTATTTACAAGAGACATCCCCTTTCGTGAGTGCTGTAAATAATTATTATTTCATTTTCATTATACAACACAATGGAAGTTCGGTGTCTCTTTTTTATGCAAAATCACGAACTTGCTCATTTATAGTATATAAAATTGAATTTTCGCTCAGTTGTATATTCGCTCCATTTTGAAGTAAAAAGGAATAACTACCATCTCTATTTGCCTCGATCATAACATTTACCTTATTGCTAATCACAAGGCTTTCTTCTCGTTTTATCACTCCAAAACTGCTATTGCTATCTTTTTTTACTTCTTTTGAATCTTTCATTCTATTTATAATCATAATTTTACTCCTAACCCAACACAAAAATTTTATTATCTTAAAATAGGTTTTTGATCATTAAAATTCACCTGAATATCTCCAACCCCAACTTCTAATTTCATATCAAAACGATTCTTTTCATAATTATCATTGTATTGTGTTGCAAGAAAACCACCCATTTTCTCTCCATCAATTTTAAGAGAATTGACTCCCCCTTCTGCTACAATATGATAATTATCTCTATGATTATCCACCTCCAATTCTATGTCCCCAACTCCACAGTTAATTTTTACGTTCCCCATTAGTTCTCCTATAAATGTAATATCACCAGCCCCTTCGTCTATATCGAATTTTGAATAAAAGGTACTATCTTTTACTTGAATATTTCCAGTTCCACCTTTTATTTCTGTTCCACTATGGATCACTACTTCTTCTAGTTCTACATCACCGACCCCCAATTCTAATGAAAGTTCATTTGTTTCAATTCCTTCTAATGTAACATCCCCTGTTTTATTTTCTATTTCAATTTCATGGATGAGATGATTAGGAATTATAATTTCTAATGTACCGTTTTTATTGACATTTTTCAATAGTTTTGAATGATCTTCAATTTTTAATTTCTCTTGATCCACTTTAATTTCATCCGTATCCAATATTCCTTCATAAGAAATGGATGCTACATCACCTGATTTGATTACAATATCTCTTGCTTTCATCTGTAAATCAATCTTTTGTATGTTTGTACTGGCTATTTGATTGTTATTTAAGACTTGATTTGTCTTTTGTGTATCGGTCGTTTCCTTCTCATGTTCTTGTCCATGTTTATTCATACATGCTTCTTTCTGAATTTCACTAGAAACGCTCGGATCCTGTTTGTTCTTCCCTTCGTTATTATCATTACTCAAAATAAAACGAAAAGTTTCTCCTAGAGAATTTTCCAAAATCGTTTTTGCCCCTGCACGCTGTCCTACTATCATTCCAATGCCTCCAATTACAATACAGAGACATCCTATGATTAGCACTATTTTTCCTCGTCTTTTCATTTCAACTTCCCCTTTCTCAAAAATGATTTTATAATGGTTCTTATTTTAGAAAATAGTTTTCATAAAATAGTTCGATTACTTTTCCTTTCTCTGTGCTCTTCGATAGGAGAGATTGCGAAAAAATGCTATAACATAAGGAATGAAGTGTTTCCAAAGTTTCACAATAATCCAGCTTAAAATCAGCCCAATTCCAAAACAAAACAGTCCAGCACTCCCTAAATAAATACCAGTTATTGGAATGGAAAAAGCCACGATAATTCCAATAATAAATAAACCGATACCAACGATCAGTAAAATAAAACCAGATAATAACACTGCAAGTATTGTTGTAAAAATAGTAGCAGCAAGCCCAAGTGTCGTTCCAAAAACAAATTCGATCAGATTACCTACTATCGGTAAACCAATAAAAATAATAAGAAGTAAGATAATAATATCTTTTCCTTCCCATTTCTTATTGCCAAAAAAAGAACCTTTTTTCCTTGTCTGTTCTTCATAAGGATGTTCATACATTCTCTGGTAATGAGCACTTTTTCTCTGTCCTTTATCCGATGTATCTTTTTGAAACTCATTCTCTTGAAAAACTTTTTTCTCCCCTTCTTCCTCCTGTTCATGAAGCCTTTCACTTCCTAAAACAACCTCATTTTTCTTTTCATCAAACTCTGGGGCAGAATATCCATGTTCGGTAAACTCTCCATCCGTACTCCGATTTTCCACTTCTCGCAATAAATTTGTCTTAATAATCGCAGCAATACGCTCGGGGCTTCCTAGTTCTTTCATCACTTGTAATTCCATATCAGGACCAGCCTCTTCAAAGTAATCTTCATAATATTCGAGTGCACTTATTCGCTCTTCTTCTGGTAAATCATATAAAAGTTCCTCCAGTCTCTTTAAAAATATCTCCCTATTCATGCACCTTCACCTCCTCAAAAAATTCACTAATCTTACAAGAATAGTTTTTCCATTCTTCCATATAAAGCCAAAGCTGGGCATAGCCTTCTGGTGTAATTTTATAATACCTCCGATTTCTTCCTCCAAATTCTTTATCATAGACTTCTAAACAATGATCCTTTTGCAAACGCCGCAACACTGGGTACAGCGTTGATTCCGATATATCAAGTGCTTGCCGAACATCTTGTGTAATCTTGTATCCATACGTCCCTTCTGCTTCCTTTGAAACCGCAGCCAATACGATGGCGTCTAGCAGTGCTGCTCCTGTATTAAATACCATGTTCGTCCCTCCTTTCAAACTCCCTTTTGTCCTCTATTCTGCTTTATCCTGTGATCAAAAGGATACTCTAGCACTCTTATAGTTTCTTACCGATATTCACTATTCCATAAAAAACAATATTATACAGCATATAATATTACCGATACCTATACTATATGACATATAATATTATATGTCAATATGGTATTGTGTTTATAAAAACAAAAATTTTCTTCTTTACGAGGAATTTCCGATCACATAAAAAAACTGTTACATGGAGCTTATTAAGTTTATTTTACATTTTATATCATTCTTATATTTTTATCCCCTTTCCAGATAAGAAATATTGTTTTATGAAAATGCTCGATAAGAACTACCTTCCTAAAGTTCTTTATTCTTGACATGGATTTTTTATCATATTACAATTGTTTTTAGAAAATATTTTCTTATATTATATTTTCAAAAGACTATTTGTCTTTTAATAACCGAATCGTCATATAGAAATAACAATTTTCTTATATGACCTATTTTTCACAAAACGAATGGATAGGAGTGACCATTATGGAAAAAAGAAACTTTGATAAACTCGGAATAGAAACTTCTCTTCTTGGCTTTGGTTGTATGCGTTTTCCTACAACGAAAACAGGGGAGATTGATGAAGTAGAGGCAGAAAAAATGCTTGATTATGCCATTTCTCACGGCGTTAACTACATCGATACTGCATACCCATACCATCAAAAAATGAGTGAGCCTTTTGTTGGAAAAGTATTAAATAAATATCCTAGAGATTCTTATTACTTAGCGACAAAGCTCCCTTGTTGGGATTTAGATTCTATCGATTATGCAAAAGAAATGTTTGAAAACCAGAGAAAACGATTGGATAAAGATTTTTTTGACTTTTATCTTCTTCATGCACTGAATAAAGATACTTGGAAAAAAGTTCGAGAGCTTGGCGTAGTGGAATACCTCCATTCCTTAAAAGAAGAAGGAAAAATTCGATTTTTAGGATTTTCTTTTCACGATGATTATGAAGTGTTTGAAGAGATTATTTCCTATTATCCTTGGGATTTTTGCCAAATTCAATTAAATTATATGGATACCGAAGAACAAGCAGGATTAAAAGGATATGAACTTACCGAGCGACTAGGAATCCCTCTTATTATTATGGAACCTGTAAAAGGTGGTTCTCTTGCCGTTCTTCCAGATGATATTAGCACAATTTTTAAAAACATTCGCCCTGAAAAAAGCATCTCTTCTTGGGCACTTCGATATGTTGGAAGTCTTCCAAATGTAAAAGTTATTTTAAGCGGAATGTCTACAATGGAGCAAGTAAAAGACAATCTTTCTACCTTTGAAACTTTTGAGCCATTGAGCCAAAGAGAGCAAGACGCAGTTCTTGAAGTAACGACGACGATTAAGAGCCGTTTACAAAATGGATGTACTTCTTGTAAATACTGTATGCCATGTCCAGCTGGCGTCAATATTCCGCAAAACTTCTCTATTTGGAATCACTATCATATGTATGGAAATGAGGAGCTTACAAAAAATAAAATCGAAACATCTTTGCCAGCAGAAGCAAGGGCGGATCTTTGTGTGCAATGTGGAAAATGTGAGACTGTCTGTCCTCAAAAGCTATCCATTCGTGAGGACTTAAAACGAGTAACAAACGATTTAAAACAATTTTTCTAATTCCATAGCATATTCGAACTTTATTTATAAAACACAGAGGAGATTTTTATGCTATTATATTTAACACGTCACGGACAAACTAACTGGAATCTTATAAAAAGACTTCAAGGACAATCCGACATTCCATTAAATGACCATGGAATGATGACCGCAAAACTTACAGGGGAACAATTAAAAAGTGTTCCCTTCACAAGAGCCTTATCCAGTCCTTTGAAAAGAGCTTATAAAACATGTGAACTGATTTTAGAAAATCGTCCCATTCCAATCGAAAAAGAACCAGATCTTATGGAGATTTCTTTTGGTGATTATGAAGGTTACTGCGCAACCGGCGAACCAATTGTCATACCAAATCCTGAATTTTATGATAACTTCTTCCATCACCCAGAACAATATGTAGCCCCACCAAATGGGGAATCTTTCGAGATGTTAAGAAAGCGTGCTCGCCGTTTTCTAAACAAATTAGTAAATAAAACAGAATGGAAAGATGACATTATTCTAGCAACTGCTCATGGCACCATTATTTGTGCCATTCTTGCCGAGTTACATAACTACGATATAACTCACTTTTGGGGCAAAGGTGTTCCTCGAAACTGTAGTATTACAACCATTCGTTTTGAAAATGGAACAATTACTATCGAAGAAGAAGACAAAGTATTATTTACTTTAAAGTAATAGGATAACTGGCTGAGCAAGGAATTTCCTATAACAAAAAAACGATGAGAAACCGTTTTTATGTGTTTCTCACCGTTTTTTCTTTTTACAGATTACATAATAATGTCTTCAAATTTTGCTCGAATTAAGTCTGCCAACGCCGTTGGCTCTATCTCTACTTGATATCCAATTTTTCCACCACTAACAATCATTGTCGTTTGTTCTTCTGCGGATTTATGAATCACCGTCTGAAACTGTTTCTTCATGCCAATTGGACTACAGCCTCCACGAATATAACCAGTTACACTATTTAAATCCTTTACATGAAGCATCTCTACTGATTTTTCACCAACGGATTTTGCAGCTGCTTTTAAATTTAATTCTTCTGCTACTGGAATAACAAATACAAAATACTGTTTGCTCTTTCCTTGTGTTACAAGAGTTTTAAACACTTGCTCTAATGGCTGGCCAAGTTTTTGCGCAACAGAAACTCCATCAATTCCATCCTCACAGTCGTATGTATACATCGTATATGGAATTTTCTTTTTATCCAAAATTCGCATTACATTCGTTTTATTTTCTGCCATTGAAAACACCTCTCATTTCTTCTCTTTCTTTTTATCCTTCTCTAAGCAGTCCCTTTTCTAAATTCCATCTATTCTATTAAGAAAATGTGATTTCTACTTCGTAATTTCCATTTACTGTCATAGGATATACTAGATTTTTGATTAAAAGTTCTGCTTGTTGTTCTGCTTGTTTTAATAATTCCGTCTCATCGATTCTTGCTGTTGCATCTTCTTTTGCCAATTGTAATGCTTTCACGGTATCCTGTTTATCATCCCAATTAAATAGACTATTTTTTTCATCATAAAATTCTAATGTATCTGGATTAATTACAATCTCTTGTATTTTTGCCTTTGGAAGAGTTACCTTCACTTTCTTCCCTGTCACCTGAATCTTTGCTTGCTCCATATCAATTCCTGCTTTAACACTAGCATCATAAAGCATCGTATAACTTTTCTTATTGATGAAAGTAATCGTTCCTTCTTCATAACGAATCATTCCGCGATATTGTAACTGGCTTGTTGTT
This sequence comes from Candidatus Scybalomonas excrementigallinarum, assembly GCA_018710905.1. GTDB lineage: Bacteria > Bacillota > Clostridia > Lachnospirales > Lachnospiraceae > Scybalomonas > Scybalomonas excrementigallinarum. The sequence goes on from DVIZ01000074.1 coordinate 6,072, forward strand.
AAATCACTCATATTTTGAAGTTGACTTGTGATCACTGAAGTTGTCACTGTTGGCTCCTTTTTCGCCTCAATTAATTTGACCGACAGCACGCCAACAGCAATTAATGCAATAATGCAAACAAACGACATAATTACAACAATTTTATTCCCTAGTTTTTCTCTCATCGATTGCTCCTTTACTCTTTTTATCTTCCTTGTGCTAACATCATATAGAGCTGATTTTTCAATGCTTCCTCTTTCTCAAATCGACCGCGGAACGTCGTTGTTACAGTCGTTGCGGCTGATTTTTTAATCCCTCTTGCGCTCATACAGCTATGGCATCCTTTGATAATAACTGCCACATCTTGTGACTTGGTCGCTTCCATCATCACTTCTGCTAAATCCGTTCCTATTCGTTCTTGTAATTGTAGTCGCTTTGCAACCATCTCTGCCATACGAGCAATTTTACTAAGACCAATTACTTGTCCATTTGGAATATATGCTACGGATACTTTCATATCATACATAAGAGCCAAATGATGCTCACAATAACTAAAAATATCAATATCTCTTACAAGAACTATATCTTTCCCAGCACTCTCATCCTCTTGTTCAAACATTTTAGAAAACATCTGCGCAATTTCGTGATTGCTATAATTCATTCCTTCAAATACTTCTTCATACATTTTTGCCACACGCTTTGGAGTCTCTTTTAACCCCTCTCGTTCTGGATCATCACCAAGTGCAATCAAAAGCCCTCGAATATGCTCCTCCACAGCTTTTGTATCAATTGCCATTTTATCACCTTCTTATAATTTTTAATCCTAATCTGTTCTATGAAAATATATCACGGAATTGAAAGAGCGTCAACGTTCCAATCCTTACAGTTTCTTTAACTCATATAACAATTCTTCCATCGTTTGAAACCGATGTTCGGGCCTTTTTGCCACGCATTTCTTTAAAATTTTTTGTATCGAAAACCAATGCCATTTCATGGGCATTTGTAAAAAAGTAGCCCCAAATCCATAAATATCCGTTCTCTCATCTAATGATTCTCCCCCTACCTGTTCTGGCGCACAATAGCTTTTTGTTCCATAACGAATTGCGGGTGCTTCTTTTAATAAAAAACACGCATGATTAAAATCGATTAAATAAATACGTCCTTCTTTGTCAACCATCAAATTTTCTGGTTTACAATCACACCAAAGAATTGCTGGACGTTGACTATGTAAATAAGAAATTCCTTTTGCTGTTTCTTTTAACCAATACAGCCACTCTTCCCGTTTTAACTCTCTTTTATTACTCAGTTCTAATAAGGTTTCCCCTTGTATTTTTTCCATTAAAAGAAAAGCTCTATCTTCGAATTCTTCATATCGATAAACTTTCGGAAAATAAGAATGTTGCTGTTTTGCTCCCTGTTCTAACTGTTTGAGTATCTGATACTCCTTTTTTATTTCTTCTTTTTTTCCTATTTTTTGGAATATTCCCTTTGTGTGTTCCAATCCCTTCCCCCCAGTTATCTATTATCTTCTATCTTTTTTATATTTTTACTGCCTTTTGTATTTTTATTATGGTATAAAATCCTATTGTTGTATAGAAAAAATCCCATAAAGACCAGTGGGTATGATTGGTCCTTATGGGAATTTTTCAAAAGAGGGTTCTCTTTATTAGGATAGGGGTGTCAAATCATCATTTGACTATCTTGATTATAACAAACTATCTGTTAAGTTTGTGTATATAAAACAATGTTTTTTGTAAAGAATATATAAAGATTTTTCCTTTTTTTGGATAACTATCAATTGCGTTCTTTGAAAAATTCATGGCCTCCATAGGAAAATAAATATTCTAAATTATTATCAAACCATCTCATATTCTCTTCTGTAGAATATTTTCGATTGGCAAAATAAAGCGCTCCTTTTGAATCATCTTGTCCTAATAGCGCTTGTTTTACCCCTTGTCTTGTTTCCTTAGTAATGACGACAGAATAATATCTCCCATCTGCAATTGGTGAAAACTGGGTACAAGAACGACTTCTTTGAAAAACAACTTGTTCAATCGTATCTGGAAATTGTTTACTCTTCACACGATTTAAAATTACATTCGCCACAATCTGTTTGCTCTTTACATCCTGCCCAGTCGTTTCGGCTTCTACAATTCTTAATAAAATACGATATTCTTTTTTTGAAATCGTTTGTCGATATACTGCTCTCGTTGTTTTTTGTTTTTTTCCTTCCAATCGATGGATTTCTTCTCCTACTTCTGTATTCGGTTTTCCTGCTGTTCGTCTTTGCGGAATTGGAATCGCTTCTTTTTCTCTTCCTTGAACGCCTGTCATTTCTCCTTCTAATATAATAAGAAAAAGAGCTACCACAACTGTACTAATTGTTAATACCCGATAGCCCCTCTTCCATAATTTTTGATTTTGTAAAAGCTTTTTGAGCATATAGTCACTCCTTTTTCGCTATTTTATTATTCACTATATGCTATTTTTTAATTTTTTATTCCTTTTCTTTTACAAATCTATTTCAATTCTATGAATTTTTTCCTTTTTTTACCGTATCTCTTCTTTTTCTCTTAAAATTTTGTTTTTCTTTTTTTCGTCTTCCACTCCGTAATGGATTTAAAATCCAACTGGATATGATTAAAAAAGAAAACGCAATGCACAACTGAACAATAATACTTACAGCCAGCCAGCTCTGCTCTGCAAAGGCATCGATTCTTCCTCCTACGGATACCCCAAAAAGCTCTGGTAGCAAAGCACTAACTCCAGCTCCACCGGAACTCTTTTCCATAAAATCAAAAAAGAGTATCATCGGATTTACTAATAATCCTAACGCCCCCCATCGAATATCAGGGGGTGTTCCAATATATCCATTATTGACACTATCATAGAAAAACGCTTTCCAAAGATGATCTATCATTGGGAGGATGAAAATAGTGCCAACAATAACAAAAATAAGAAACAAAAATGTGAGTCCAATAGCAACCGGAGTCTTTTTCACAAGTGTTGAAAAAAAGATACCTGCACTTCCTGCATAGATTCCAATGACAATAATGAGCAATAGAAAATATAACATATATTCCCAGTCCATTCCGCCAAAAATAAAAGCTGTTGATAAAATTGGGATACTGGATATGACAAGAATACAAACGGTGCACATCGATGCCATCAACTTTCCTGACACAATCTGAAAAGGGCGAATGGACGTGGATAACATAATATCTAATGTCTGTCTCTCGCGTTCTCCTGTTATGGAACTAGCAGTAAATATTGGAACCATAAAACATACTAACACACATTGTATCCAACCAAGAATCTGAAAAATTCCGATTAACTCTCCATATTCCACTGTGAATCCGCTTTCATATTGCCTTTGGATTCCTGATAGAGAAAGAATGGAAACACAGGACAAAACAAGGTTATATACCATTAAAACGAGAGGGAGTTTTATCGTTCTTGCATTTAATTTCAATTCTTTACTTAAAATTGGATTGATTTTCATGTTCTCCCTCTCCTTCTTCTGTTAATGTCATAAACAATTCTTCTAAATCGCCTCTTTCTCTTACAAAACTATTGATATCGGCACCACCTTCAATAAGACTACGAAGTAACTTTGCCTCTTCTTCTTCTGTGCCTTTAAAACTTAGCTTGAGACAATCCTGTAAAATCGAAACTCTTTCTACTTTTGGATTTTCTTTTAACAGACGTAAAACTTTTTCTTTTCCAGCATATACTTGTATTTTTAATGTATTCTTTTCTTTTACCTGCATTAAAACATTATCAATAGAACCATATACGAGAAGCTTTCCCCGATCCATAATGCCAACAGTCGTACAAATTTCTGCTAGTTCCTGTAAAATATGAGAACTAACGACAATCGTTTTTTCAAATTGTTTTAAACTTTTTAAAATTTCTTTCATCCCATGTCGTGCCCTTGGATCTAGCCCCGATGCTGGTTCATCTAAAATCAATACTTCTGGATTATGAACCATACTTCGAGCAAGGCAAAGTCTTTGTTTCATTCCTCTTGAAAGTCCATCCACATAGCTATTTTCTTTCTCTAATAAATCCACGATTTCAAGCATTTCTCTGGCTCGTCGTTTGCCTTCTTTTCCAACAATGCCATACATAGAGGCATAAAATTCAATATATTCAATGACTTTAAGATTTTCATAGACTCCAAAAAAATCTGGCATATATCCTATTTTCTGTTTTATTTTATTTTCATTTTTTCTCGCATTAATTCCATCAATCCAAATTTCACCACTGGTTTCTTTTAAAAGACCAGCAGCTATTTTCATAGTGGTTGTCTTTCCTGCTCCATTTGGACCAACAAAGCCAAAAATTTCACCTTTTTGAATGTCTAAATCAAGATGGTCTACTGCTAAAAAGTCGCCATAATATTTACATAACTGCTTAATTTTTAACATCTTTATCCACCTCCATTCCAGACACGGATATCATCGGAAGCTCTGTCCAGTCAGAAGATGCCTTAAATTTTATTCTCATTCTATTTTCTACAATATAGCTTTCTACCTGTTTCGATGTCAACTGTTTGGAATCCGTAAACACTCTCTCATATCGTTTCTTTTTATAATTCCACATAAAAATGCGAAGTCCATTTTTCTTAAATGACTCCTCGTTTGTAAGAGCAGAAGTCCATACCTTTTTCATATCATAATCAGAATCAAACTCATACTCCACTTCATCTATTTTGTTATAGAGACAATTATCATAGGCACTAAAATTATAATTGCTTGTATATACGACATTATCCGAAATATTTTGCACATAATAATCGCCTGCATCTTCTGGCATTTGTTTAAAGGATTCATAAAAAAATGCTTTTCCCATTTCTGCAATCGATTCCGTTTCAACATAATCTTGTTGATACTGTTCGGTAAGCCCAAATAAATATCCTGTTCCCGTTTCCATATCCTCAAAATGGCTTCCAAAGAAACTACAAAGATTGAGCATTTGGTATTTTCTTGCTCTTTCTTCTCTTGTACGATCCGGCATCTGTCCTGCAATCACATTTGCAATGGAATACGCATTGGTTCTTTGAATTTTTATTATGTCGTTTGAAGAAATGCTTACTGTCTCTCCATTTTTCATATTACCTAAAGGCACATACATTCCATTATAGATCATTCCAGCTTCCACGAGATCATACCCCGTATGATTTGTTATCGTCCCTTCAATCTGATCTACTGTCAGTGTAAGTTCTTTTTCAAATCCTGTTTCTTTTTGTTTTTCTTCTCGATCCATTGTGAATATTTCCGAAGAAAATGCCTTGTTTTTTTCAATGGAAAGAGTCGTTTCTTCCTCTTCCTCTTGGATCGAATAAGCAATAGCATCTAAGTTATTTTCATCTTCTCCATAGGAATAAAATTCTCTTAATGGCATTATTTTTTTCAGACTAGAGTCTAACGTAGCTGTATAAGCTTTTTTCCCTGGATTCAATAGGGATAAATATACTTTTTCTTTCCATGTATCACTTCCTGTATCAATTAACGTCATTGTAGTAGCAATTGGATTATGAAGCCTTGATCCAGAACTCATAAGAAAAATAAAACCATTAAAGACAACCGCAGACACTGGAATCAGTACCCAAATCCATCCTCTTTTATCCAATCGTTTTAAAATAAAATAACCGATCGGTCCAATAATTAGGATATAAATGGTAAATAAAATAATATAATAAATGGTCTTTGGAAAAGAAATATTCCCATAAGACTGAAGTGCCTTTTGAATATCTTCTGTATAAACACCACCCATATAAACATTTCTTAAATAATTTTCAATGGTCTCACTTAATGTCTTTTGAAAAAGAGTCTGTGCAAATTCGATTTTATCTTTCCACATATCCATATCATTACTGCCCAAATCAAAATCCATTACGATAACATTTCCATTTCCTTTTTCTATTTTCCAAATGTTACCACCTTTTATAATTCCTTTTATTTCCACACCATCTTTTATTACTAACGAAGAACCATCAACAACAATTTCTTGGCTATTTTTATTTTTGGCATAAGTAATTTTCTTTTTTTGGCTTCCTTTTATTTCCACATTTAAATATCCATCCAAAAATCCACGAAATGTCTCTTCTGCCTTATCTCCAGCACTGATTAAAAGCACTCCACCTTGTTTCACCCATTCTTTTATAGCCTCCACTTGTTTTTTGGATAACTTTCCTGTGTCAAACTGGTTGATAATTAAAAATCCCATTCCACTAAGGGAAGCCGTATCTTCTGGAAAATTCTTTTTTGTCAACGATACAATTTTTGAATACATGCCATATCGTTCTTGAATAATTGCACCATCAAAGTAATTTACGGAACTAATATTATCAGATAAAACACCAGTAATCATCTGATTTTGGCTTTCTCCAATATTACTTCCTGTTTGAATCTGTTTTTGGATTTTTACTTCTTCTCCTTCTATCAGTTCTACTTTAAATTGCGAAAAATTACCTAGGCTAGGAACTTGTATGGAGATAGTCTTACTCCCATTTTGTGGCACTATAACATTCTTTTTATAGGCAACGCCTTTTTCCTTTTCCTCCGTTGGCAATATTATAGTAGCAATTCCGTCAAACTTCTTTCCTTTATTCATAATCTTTAAATTCACTGGTGTCCAAGCTTCTCCAGTAATGACTCCATTTAATCCATAAGTAATCTGTACTTTTAATCCATTTCCCTCCACATTAATCAAGTTACTTCCTTTTAAGACATTATCCTCTAAATCGTTCTCTTCTACCGATTGTAAAGGAGTGCCACTCTCTTCAGAAGATGAGCTTTTAGAACAAGATGTAAATATCATAAGAATAGAAAATACTATCATTATGACTATTTTTTTCTTCTTTTTCATACTTCCTCCTTTTCCTCTAATGGTAAGCTCACTTCAAAAATAGTACCATTTTCATCACTCTTCGCAGCAATCAAACCTTGATGCAACATAATAATATTTTTCGTAATCGCAAGTCCTAGCCCCGTTCCTCCTGTATTCAAAGAACGCGAAGACTCCACTCGATAAAATTTTTCAAATATTTTGTTCAAGTCACTTTTTGGTATAATTTGACCAAAATTTGTAATAGACACAATTGCCCAATTTCCCTTTACTTTTGTTTCGACAATAATTAATTTTCCATCGGAACCATATTTAATTGCATTGGAAAGCAAATTTCCAAATGCCCTTGCAAGCAACTCACCATCCGCCTGCAACTGAATATCCTCTTTCCATAAGTTTGAATGACATTCTAACATCTCATCTTGAAAACTTGGATAAAACTCTTCTAATAATTGCTCTAAAAATCGATTTAATTCTAATGGACCTTTTCGAATCTTAATGCCATCTTTTGCATATCTTGTATAATCAAAAAGATCCACAACTAAACTTTGCAAACGTTTTGCTTTGTCATAGACAATATGTAAATATTTGCTTTTTGTTTCACTCGGTATTTGTTCATCGTTTTTTAACAACTCTAAATAACCAATAATGGAGGTGAGAGGCGTTCTCAAATCATGGGCAACATTGGTAATTAAATCATTCTTTGCTTTTTCTGCCATTCTCTCTTTTTCCATTAACTCTTTAACCGTATATCGCATTTCATTAATCGAATTTGCCATAACTGATAGTTCATCTTCATTTAAAACACGAATATTGGTATCAAAGTCACCATCTTTAATTCTCTCCACTCCCATTTGAATTTCTCTTAGATAATTCACCATATTATGGGAAGCTAATATAAAATAGGCAGTAAAAAGGATGGTCGAAAACCCAATTAAAATGAGAATATCCAACCAAATTGACCCAGTAAGACCAAATCCCTCATAAATCCTTCGATAGAGCTCCTTTTGAGAATCCACCGCTATCTGCTGCATAGATGAATTTTCTCTCATCTGCTGTATTTTCAAAAAATGATTCGACGACTGTCTATGATAAAGGAAAAACAAAAAAAGAATCATCGCATCAGTAGCAATCGTACAGATTAAACTGATTAGCGTATAAATTGCAATTTTTAAACGAAAACTTCGTATCAAATTTACTTTCTTATCTCGTTTAATCTTCAACTTTATAACCTACCCCCCAAACAGTTTTCAAAATCTGAGGACTCCTTGGATTATCCTCAATTTTTTCTCTCAATCGGCGGATATGTACCATAACGGTATTATTTACCTCATATACCTTTTCATTCCACACCCGTTCAAAAATTTCATCCGTTCCAAAAACTCTTCCTTTATTAGAAGCAAGCAAATATAAAATTTCAAACTCGATTGGTGTCAAATTAACCTCTGCTCCATTTTTATGAACTTTATGCGCTTTGCGGTTAATCACTAAATCTTGAATTTCTAATACATCATCGTTTTGAGAATTTTCCATTCCAACATTTAAATTCGTATATCGTTTTAATTGAGATTTCACTCTCGCCATTAATTCTAATGGATTAAACGGCTTTGTCATATAGTCATCAGCACCCGTCCCAAATCCAATAATTTTATCCATATCAGCTGCCTTTGCGCTGAGCATAATAATTGGAATATTGCTTGTCTTTCGAATTTTTCTACATACCTCTAATCCATCAATATTCGGCATCATAATATCAAGAATAATTAATTTAATCTGCTTATTCTCTTCTAAAGTTTTTAAACATTCCTGCCCATCATATGCCTTAATCACATGATATCCATCATTTGTTAAATAGATCTCTACTAATTCTGCAATTTCTTCATCATCATCTACAACTAAAATTGTTATATCTTTCATTTTCTCTCTCCTATTTTTATCTCTATTTCAGTATTAAAGACATATTTTATTCTTTTATTTTTAATACTATTGTACCATAAGAAATAATTTTATGTCTTTACAAAACTCTTACAATCCAAAAAATTTCTCCTGACAAAAGCCTTTTTTCTACTTTATAATACGCAAAAATCTCTTGCATCTTTATTGAAGATACAAGAGATTTCTGATAAGGTTTTCTTATTCTATCCTATTCGATACACGTTCTCTTCTTGATGCTTTAGATTTCTGTTTTCCAAAGTCCATGAAGATTGCAGTATTCATAAGCTGCAACTGGTGCATCAGATTCTGTTAAAGCAAAAACAGCTTTTGGTTCTTGTCCTGGCTGTAATTTTTTTGTCTGGAATCCTTCTTTTGTTTCTAATACAATCCATTGAATAAAATGCTCTTCAAGCATTGGATGTGCGACAGAACCGACACAAACTGTTACTTTATTTCCATCAACCTCTACCGCTGGAACGTGTTTTTCTGCTGCCCCATCAGATGTACCTGCAACAAGCTCTTTCATTTTAGAACCACAGCACATAACTGGCACCCCAGATTCTTTTAAATGTGTAATAATATTTCCACATGTTTCGCATACATAAAACTTCATAGTCTATTACCTCCTTTTTCTACTACTATGATTATAAGACTTTTTTTCTCATTTGTATAGAGTCGATTTGCTTTTTCTACAAAATAATAATTTTAAAGAAAATATTCAAAAAAATAAACCTCTATATAATTTTTTTAACAAAAAAACGATGAGAAGTTGGCAAAGTGTGCTTCTCATCGTTTTTATTTATCGTTCTATTATTTGATTATGATTAGTCCCATTGTTCTACTAGTTCTTCCGGAAAACCTGCCTGTATTGTTAGAAGAGTACGCACTTCTTTTCGAATATTATACGTGGATTCTCGATACTTCATAAAGCCATGTTCCCCAAAAACATCAAGACATAAATATAAATAAGAACGTTGCAAGTATTGTGGTAACTGGTTAAAAAAAGCAGTCACTTTTTTCGTATCATCTTCTGCATAAATCAAAGTAAATACCCAATAGACAACGACCGATGGTTTATATTCCACCAGTAACAGACTTCTTTCTGGCGCTTTCATAATCTGCTGTATCTTTTGTTCCAAATACAAATAATCTTCTTTTGTAATTGGAATATCACAGATACGTTCTACCTGATTCATTTGAGCGTCCAAATAGTTTTGAATTTCATCCAACCGTTTTCCTTCAAATAAAAATCCCATGCCTAATCCCTCCTTAACTCTTTTTTTCATTATACAACTTTTTCTGCATAAAGTAAAATAGGAAACTAGTGTGTTTTTTATGGATAAAAAACGAATTTTACTACAAAAAAAAACTGTTATAGGTTTCCTACAACAATTCTTATTTTTGATTATTCTATTTCTTTACAACACCATGAGTTGGACGATAAGCCGGGTTATGTCGAGAATGATCATCTATCTAGCCTTGCTGTCACCAACAAGATCAAGCGACCTACCTGTAAGCACGACGGGCAGCCGTATCGCTCACGTTTTGGTCTTGCTTCGAGTGGGGTTTACAGAGCCTGTCCTGTTACCAGTCCAGCGGTGAGCTCTTACCTCGCCTTTCCACCCTTACCAGTAAAACTGGCGGTTTATTTCTGTTGCACTAGCCTGGGAGTCGCCTCCACCAGACGTTATCTGGCACCCTGCCCTATGAAGCCCGGACTTTCCTCACCTGCGACCTTTCGGTACTTGCAGCCGCGATCATTTATCCAACTCACGGTGAACATTCTAGCATGAATTTTTTATTCTGTCCAGCATTATTTTTTACAGTATAAAAAATTTTATTTCCTATCCTATAAAAAAGTACTTTGTACAGACAATAGGCGATTCACACACGTTATTTTTTCTATTAATTTGGTTTATAAGAACTCTTCATAGATACAATACGGTTAAATACAAGTTTATCTTCTGTTGTATCTTTTGTATCTACGCAGAAATAACCTTGACGAACAAACTGGAAACTATCTCCTTTTTGAGCATCTTTTAATGCTGGTTCTAAATAGCATTTCTTAAGAACCGTTAAAGAATTTGGATTTAAATTCAAAGATCCATCCTCATTATAAACACCTTGTTCTTCATCAATAATATTTTCATAAAGACGAACTTCCGCTTCCACTGCATATGGTGCTGGAACCCAATGAATCGTTCCTTTTACTTTACGTCCTGTAAAACCAGATCCACTTCTTGTTTCTGGATCATACGTACAATGAATTTCTGTTACATTTCCATTTTCATCCGTAATATAGTCTTGGCAAGTAACAAAGTAAGCATTCATTAAACGTACTTCATTCCCTGGGTATAGGCGGAAATATTTTTTTGGTGGTTCGATTTTAAAGTCATCTCTATCGATATAAAGTTCACGGCAGAAAGGAACTTTTCTCGTACCCATTTCTTCATTTTCTGGATTATTAGAGGCGTCCATATATTCTACTTGACCTTCTGGATAGTTTGTAATAACAACTTTAATCGGATCAAGAACTGCCATTAATCTTGGTTTTTTCATTTTTAAATCTTCACGGATACAGTATTCAAGCATCGCATAGTCAACAGAACTATTCGCTTTGGAAACACCTACAAGCTCCATAAACATTTTTAAAGATTCTCTCGTAAACCCACGTCTTCTTAATGCGCTAAGTGTTACAAGCCTTGGATCATCCCATCCATCTACAATTCCATCTTCCACTAAACGTTTGATATAACGTTTTCCAGTGATCACATTTTGTAAATATAATTTTGCAAATTCAATCTGTTTTGGTGGATGAACAAATTCACATTCTTCTACAACCCAATTATAAAGAGGTCTATGATCTTCAAACTCTAATGTACAAATAGAGTGTGTAATTCCTTCAATCGCATCTTCAATTGGATGAGCAAAATCATACATTGGATAAATACACCATTTATCGCCTGTGTTATGATGATGCATTCTAGCAACACGATAAATAATTGGATCACGCATGTTGATATTTGGTGATGCCATATCGATTTTTGCACGAAGAACACGAGAGCCATCTTCAAATTCACCGTTTTTCATTTTTTCAAACAATTCTAAGTTCTCTTCCACAGAACGATCGCGGTATGGACTATTTTTTCCTGGTTCTGTTAAAGTACCACGATATTCGCGGATTTCTTCTGGTGTTAAATCGCAGACATATGCCTTTCCTTTTTTAATTAACTTTACAGCATACTCATACATTTGTTCAAAATAATTAGAGGCGTAGTACAAATGATCGCTCACATCGCCTACTAACCATTCCACATCTTCTAAAATAGAGTGAACGAACTCTGTTTTTTCTTTTGTTGGATTTGTATCATCAAAACGGACATTAAATACTCCATTATATTTTTTTGCTAATCCATAGTTTAATAAAATTGATTTTGCATGACCAATATGGAGATATCCATTTGGCTCTGGAGGGAAACGAGTTACGACATTCTCATAAGTTCCTTCTTCTAAATCTTTATCAATAATCTGTTCAATAAAATTTTTGGAAACTACTTCATTTTCCATTTATTTTTCCTCCCGTTATATCATTTTAAAACGATTTCTTTCTTTTTTATAGTATAGTATATAATATCATAACATGCTATAATTTGTCCACATAGAATCCAAGTTCTTATTTTCCTTTCAAAAAATGGCTTGAGACATAACATCTCCAAAGCTATCTTGAATACAAAGATCCGCACGGGAATCCATTGGAGTGGCTGTCTTATTAATTAATACTAAATGACTTCCTTGATAATAATGAATCAGTCCTGCTGCTGGATAAACAGCAAGGGAAGTTCCACCTACAATTAACATATCAGCTTCCTTTATAGCTCGAATCGCTCCTTCCATTGTCTTTTGATCAAGACTTTCTTCATAAAGGACTACATCAGGCTTAATTCTTCCTCCACATTCACAAGTTGGAATTCCTTGGCTTTTTTGTATGTCTTGTGCGGAATAAAATTTTCCACAACGCTGGCAGTAATTTCTAAGCACAGAACCATGCAATTCATATACCACTTTATTTCCCGCCTTTTGATGGAGACCATCGATATTTTGTGTTACGACAGCAGTTAATTTTCCCATCTCTTCTAGTTTTGCCAAAGCTAAGTGTCCTTTATTCGGTTTTGCATCTAAATATAACATTTTATCTCGATAAAATCGGAAAAATTCATCTGGATGTCTCATATAAAAACTATGACTTAGAATTTCTTCTGGAGAACGATCGTATTTTTGATTATATAACCCATCCACACTTCGAAAATCTGGAATCCCACTTTCTGTTGAAATCCCTGCGCCTCCAAAAAACACAATCTTTTTTGACTCTTTTATCCAACTTTTTAGTTGCTCTATTTGATTCATCCCAAACACTCCTTACTTTTTTCCTAATGTAATACCATTTCTTTCCATTTATTTTTTTCTTATTTTTCTTCTAGTAAATTGAAAAAGACTTGATAAATTTCTGGATTTTCTCTTTTTAAAGAGATTGGCTTATATTCCCTATTTAAAAATCCATGGGAAGATTGTCCAATGGCTCTTAACTCCCCTGTTTTTACATCTTTTATTTCATACTCCACAATCATCTTAATTCCATTGAACTTTACAAGATGAGGAATGATATAAACTTCTTCCCCATAACGAACCATAGAACGATAACGACATTGCACTTCTAAAACAGGACTAATCACTCCTGTTTCTTCCATTTTATCATATCCAAATCCCGCCTGCTCTAAATACCAACTTCTCGCCTCTTCAAACCAACGAATATAATTGGAATGATGTACAATCTTCATCTGATCCGTTTCATAGTATTGTACTAAATGTTTATAATATTGTTGTTCCATACAAGTTCCTCTTTTCTTTTTCACTTTTTCTTTGGAAGTTTTATTCCATTTCTTATATTTTATCATAACACAAAAGAAACATATGCTCCATTCTAATCGAACAATTTTCTTTGTTCTTTTTTGGAGTATATGTTTCTTTTTTACGCAAAGGCAACCATAGGAAACTTATAAAACGTGTTTCTCATCGCCACTAAAACTGCGTTTACTATGTAACTTTTGAAATCCTTTTTAAGCAGATTCTTTTTTTGCAATCATTTTCATAGCATCGTCCACTGAAATGTTTTGTTCTTGTAACAACTGATACAATTCTTTCATTTCATTTTTACATTTTTGTTCTAAAATAGCCTCCTTCTCCTCTTTTAACTTATTCATTCTTTGTTGACATCTCTCCATTTGTTGTTCTACAATACTCAATTGTTCTTCATAACTTCTTCTAGCGCCTCTTGCCATTCTTTTTCCTCCTTCTATTCTTTACCACATAATTTTTTTCAAAAAAACTTGTCTTCTTTCTTAATATATGATGCTTGTATGAAAAATATTCCAAAATTTTCTCTTTTGTATTAAGACTTTTTATTGACAAAAAAAGAAATATATAGTATATTAGTTAAGTCGTTAAGATGCTGCTATAGCTCAGTAGGTAGAGCGCAACATTGGTAGTGTTGAGGTCACGGGTTCGATTCCCGTTAGTAGCTTTCTAAAAACCAGTATTTATGCGAGTTTGTAAGCTTCATAAATTTTAGGTATCCAAAGACCTTATTAAGAAGAGATGTTTAAGTGTAATTTAAACTATCTCTTATTTTTTTGCAATTTTATATTTTTTTGATAGTTTATTTATTCTATTTTTATAATCCCACAATCTTGTTGATGATTTCCGTCTTATGTTGTTCAGTCTTCCTATCTTTATAATAATGCCCTTTTGTTGTTTTTATGTCTGCATGTCTCATCTACGAGATAACGAAAGATTCATCTACACCACTTCCATTATTGCTTTACCTGCGGTTGGATCTTTGGAACCGCTGGCATTATAAAAGTCTCTGTTCACGCGTCTTCCCCTTTCCTTTATTTATTTCCATCCATTTCCTATTGCATATTTGTTACAAAATTGTTACAATTTTGTTGTACTTAGCTAATACAAATACAAAATAAGGAGGACGAAACTATGTGTTTTAATTTCAATAGCTGTTCCGAGTTATTCCAGTATATCTGTAGCTTATTAAGCTGCTAATTATCTGCCCCAGAGAATATCTGGGGCTTTTTTTCTGTTCTTTTTTAACTCTTGTTCTTATTAAACCATCGTATTTCTATCATTCCTGTTTTCTATTATATCTCTCTTCTCTTTAAAATTTAATCATTTCTTTATTTTTTGAATTAAGAGGCCACCTTACATTTCGGTAGCCTCTTTTTATTATATTTTACTTGTATGATCTAGGCGAATCCAATCAACTCCAGACTTTAATTTTCCCCATCCATTTTTCTCCTCTACAATTGTATACACATCTCCATACTTAACTTGTTTGTTTATTTTATATTTTGTTCCTGCTCCATTTCTAACGTTTAAAGTGTTCGCAGTAATTTTAGCCAAATAAGGAACTTTGTTAGTTTCTATAGGATTAGAAGCAATCGTATTACTTAAAGCTTTATTTAATATCCCCTCAACAATGGCTTTTGCACATACTTTCGGCTCCCATTTATCGGCATCATCTTTATCATCTACAAAGCAACATTCGATCAGTAATGCTGGGCTTTTTGTATATTTAAGAACATACAATGATTGATCATATTTTGTACCTCTATTTTGAATTCCTAACGCTTTTGTAATCTTCGAACAAATACGTCCCGAAACTTCCGCAGTCTCCTCGCTATAATTCCACACTTCTACGCCACCAATAGAACCATCTCCTTGATAATCGTTGTGCCCTGAATTTAAGTGAATGGAAATATCAAGGTCAACTTTGTGAGCGTTGCATTTCTTTACAATCTTAGATAAGCACCCATCTTGTGTTGTATTCTCGCTACAAGTACAATCATATACTGTATGCCCTTGCGCTTTTAATAATCGAATCACTTCATCCTTAACAATTCTGTTTTCTACGGACTCCTTTAAAAGTCCTACCGCTCCGTATGCTCCTTGATCTTGTGGACAATGACCTGCATGCACATTATATTTTGCCATAATACCTCTTCCTTTCTCTGAATAAGAGGCTCTATACAAAAAAGGGCCTCTAGATCTTATTTTATTCTTCTAAGTATAATTATGCTCTTTACACCGTAAACAAATTTCTTTGTAGTTTTCTACACTTCGTACTTCTTTGCTTACTGTATCTTCTGGAGCCATTCTTTCAGCAACCATAGATATATCAAAACATTCTGAATCGGATGGATGACTCGCCTTGCGAGGAATTTCCTATAACATAAAAACTGGTGCAAAAGTAGATATTCCCTCTACTTTTGCACCAGTCTCTTTTTATTGTTCTTTTATTCCTTTTTGCTGTTGTACCCATTCTAATAGTTGTTTTGTCTTTGAAAAATCTTCCCCTTCTTCTGCCTTGCTTAATGCCATCGTAATATAGCGTTCTGCCTGTTCATAATCAATCGGAAGACCAATTCCTTTTGCATAACACTCCCCAACGGCAATTAATCCATCAAAATCCCCATCTTCCGCAGCAGAAATATAATATTGGGTAGCTTTTTCTAAGTCTTCTTCTACCCCTTTTCCCGTCCGATATAAATTTCCAAGCAATGTCTTCGCATTAATATCTCCAGCTTCAATTGCGCTTTTATAATATTCCACTGCCTTCTTTAAGTTTTGATCGGTACCATATCCATTTTCATAACAAACGCCTAAATATCTCTTTGCCCGCTTTTCCCCTTGCATGGCAGACCTTTGAAACCATGAAAATGCCTTTGCTTCATCTTCCTCTACGCCTTCGCCATAGAGAAATTTAATTCCTAACACCGTTTGTGCTCTTGGGTAACCTTGTTTTGCAGATTCTTCTGTCCAATAAAGAGATTGTTCATCACTTTGTTGAACCCCGATTCCATGTTCATAGCACCTTGCTAACTGTAACTGTCCTTCTGGATATCCTTGTTCCGCCGATTTACGATACCAATAACTTGCCCGCTCTAAATGGTTTAACATTCCTTGAGACTCTTTTGCAAATCCCCTGCCATCTTCATACATCTCTCCTAATGAGATTTGTGCATAGGGATCTTCTCTTTTGGCAGCTTCATAATAAAGATTCACAGCTTCTGCATCATTTTGTTTTACTCCCCATCCAGCGCGATAACAGCGAGCTAATTCAATCATGGCAGGCACATATCCCACTTCTGCTGCTTCCATAAAATAAGAAACTGCCTTTTTATGATCTTGTTTTATGAATCCATAAAGATAACATCGTCCCAGATAATAAGCCGCTCTTGCCGATTCTTTTTCATAGGCCTTCTCATACAATGCAACTGCCTTTTCCATATCTTTTTCTACGCCTTGTCCCGTTTCATAAGAGTATCCAAGATTGCAAGCAGCAACGACATTTCCCATTTCAACCGCTTGTTCCATAAGCCAAAGAGCTTGTTTTTTATCAACTTTTGTTCCATATCCATTTTCATAGCACCATGCGAGATTGCAAATCCCTGTTGGATCGCCACCTTCTGCAGACTTTTTAAAATAGTAAAAGATTCTTTCTTTTTCTACAGAACCTTCTTTTTGCCCAAGGCAATAAATACCCATATCTGCCCATTGCCCTGGAGTAATGTCATCTTCTTCTACTTCTTCAAACTCTGTGCTACCACATTCTGGACAAACGATCGGCTTTTCTTCTTGCTCTGTTAAATAATAACATAACTTTCCTTTGCATTTATAAAACATTTCTTTCCCCTTTCTTTCCTGTCAACCAATAGGAAATAGGTTTTCTCTCTTAGCAAGCAATTCGATAAAATTGCATAACATATTGTTTTTCTTTTAAAAAATTCCATATGGCGTAATAGTCCCGCAGTAAAGAAATTTCCCCTTGCCGATATCTTCTTGCTAAATCGCCTTCTGCTTGCCATCCACCTTCTACTCTCGCTACTTGTTCCAATGATACATTCGCAATCTGTCCTGTTTTCAAAAGCATTTCTAGCTGTCTACACTTTTCTTCTTCTTTTTTATCCGTTCCAAAAACAGCATATTCGTATCCAACGATGGCTCTTTTACAGTGAGAAAACATCCATTGGTTTAATTTTTCTACTGCTTGCTGATTCAGCCATGAAAAAGCTTTTTGCATCACTTCTCTCTCAGCCTTACCATATGGTTCTCTTTTTAAATAAAAAAGACTTGCTAATGTGGCATTGAGTTGACTATATAACCCTATGTTTACAATAAAATCCACTTTTTTATCTGGTAACGACTGGCTCATAGCTTTTTTTGCCTGTTCTTGTAAAAAGGTGAGTAAATCCGATATTTCACAACTACTTTCTAGTTTTTGTTCTAATAATTCTTCTGAAATATCCCAAACATTTGTAGAAATCATTTCGACTCGATCCTTTGGAATACGATAATAGGCAATGGCTTCCTCCATAGCTTCTTTTTCTTTATCAACTAAAAGAAACTTCTCCACATAAGGAAGCAATTCCTGTAAATCAATATCACTACAGCTACCAGCGCCTAAAATAAGGACCGTATCTCCAATTTCTATTTCTTCCATCAGCATTTTTGTTACAAAAGAACGATATTCCCTCCATCGCTCTTTTGCATCTACAATTTTTGTGCTTTTTCTCAATTGTTCTACTAACATTTTCTTCTTATTGAAATAAAAAACACGCAAAGCGTGTTTTTTATCATCCTTTCATTCTCTGTCTTACAATTTCATAAGCAAGAACACCTGCAGCCACAGAAGCGTTTAAAGAATCGATATCTCCCTTCATTGGAATCGATGTAATATAATCGCATTTTTCTTTTACTAAACGGCTAACACCACTGCCTTCATTTCCAATGACAAGTCCGATTGGCCCTGTTAAATTTGTGTTATACATCACTTCACCGCCCATATCGGCACATACAAACCAAAGCCCTCTGTTCTTTAACTCTTCAATTGTTTTTGATAAATTTGTTACCTTTGCTACTGGTGTATAATTTAAAGCACCAGCAGATGTCTTTGCAACCGTTGCTGTTAAACCAACTGCACGGCGTTTTGGAATAATAACCCCATGAGCTCCTGCTAAATTAGCAGTACGAATAATCGCCCCTAAATTATGAGGGTCTTCAATTTCATCTAACAGAAATAAAAATGGTGGTTCTCCTTTTTGCTCTGCTAATGCGAACATATCTTCAATATCCGCATATTCATACGCCGCTGCCTGTGCAATTACCCCTTGATGTTTCCCTGTTGTAGACATTTGATCCAAACGTTCCTTGGCTACAAATTGGAGTAAACTGCCTTGTTTTTTTGCCTCTCTCACAATCGTTCTCACAGGACCGTCTTGACAGCCGTCTAGCACATATAATTTATCAATTGTCTTTCCAGAACGAAATGCTTCTAACACCGCATTTCTTCCTTCAATTGTATATTCTTCGTATCTCATATTTTTACCCTTTCTTGGTCTCTTCACTTTTTCTGATTGCCATTATTGCTCAAATAATCCAATATGCAATAACTCCATCAGTCGTTTCCAATCATTTTTTAAATATAAATATCCAACAAGGGCTTCAAAACCAGTTGCCATTCGATAATCAATGATGGACGCATTTTTGGCAGATGTATAAGACTTGGCATTTCTTCCACGCTTATATACCGCCTCTTCTTCTTCCGTTAAATAAGGCTCTAACTTTATAATCATCTTCGCCTGTGATTCTGCCTTTACATAACTACTCGCTTTTTTATGATACTTATTCACTTGCTGATTTGCCCTTGATACAATCATAGTGCGAATAATAATCTCATATACAGCATCCCCCATATAGGCAAGGGCTAGAGGAGAATAGGTTTTCGCATCTACTTTTTTTACTTCTAGTTGCTTTAACATTTCCTCCATCACAGACAAGGCTTCCATTCCCTGTTGCCCCTCTTTTTTATTTTCTTCTACAGGGTTATTTAAGCGCGTTTCCATTTTACACCTTCTCTTGTATCCTCTAATATAATTCCTTTTGCTAATAATTCATCACGAATTTCATCTGCTCTTGCAAAATTCTTTTCTTTTCTCGCCATTTGACGTTCTTCAATTAATGCTTCAATATCACTATCTAAAATTTCTTCTTTTTTCTCTGTAATAATTCCAAGGATATCGCATAATTTTGTCATAGTAGCAAGTAATTCCTTGGCATATTCTTTACTTCCATGAGCTACTGTAATATTCGCAAGTTTTACAATTTCAAAAATAGCAGAAATAGCATCTGCTGTGTTGAAATCATCTTCCATCGCTGCCTCATATTTTTTCACAAGCTCGTTTACTTGTTCTAAATTTTTCTTATCTTCTTCTGCTAAAGCAGTTTCTGGAAGTTTTTCTGCTTTTTCACGAACGAGATCCACAGAAGTTAAAATTCTTTCTAATCCATTTTTTGCAGATTCCACTAATCCATCGCTAAAGTTCAATGGACTTCTATAATGAGCACTTAACATAAAGAAACGAATGACTTGTAATGGATATTTTTCTCCAATTTCTCGCACAGTAAAGAAGTTCCCTGCTGATTTTGACATTTTTTTATTGTCAATATTTAAAAATGCATTGTGCATCCAATATTTCGCAAATTGAACACCATTGCAACATTCACTCTGAGCAATTTCATTTTCATGATGTGGGAATACAAGATCTTCTCCACCTGCATGTATATCGATTTCTTCCCCAATGTATTTTTTGGACATAACCGAACATTCAATATGCCATCCTGGACGCCCTTCTCCCCATGGAGATTGCCATGCTGGTTCTCCTTCTTTCTTCGGTTTCCAAAGAACGAAATCCATAGAATCTTCTTTTGCTTCTTCTACTGCAATTCGGATTCCCGCTGTTAAATCATCTAAATTTTTCTTAGATAATTTCCCGTACTCTTCAAATTTACGAGTGCGGAAATATACTGTTCCATCCACTTCATAAGCATATCCTTTTTCAATTAATGTCTGAATCATTTGAATCATGCCATCAATTTCCTCGGTCGCCTTTGGATTCATTGTAGCGGGTTTAATATTTAAAGCCTCCATATCTTTTTTACATTCTGAAATATAACGCTCGGCAATTTCAGATGCAGATACCCCTTCTTCATTGGCTTTTTTAATAATTTTATCATCTACATCAGTGAAGTTGGAAACATAATTCACTTCATAACCTTTATATTCTAAATAACGTCTTACGGTATCAAATACAATCATCGGACGTGCATTTCCAATATGAATATAATTGTAAACAGTTGGTCCACATACATACATACCAACCTTTCCTTCATGAATTGGAACAAATTCTTCTTTTTTTTGAGATAATGTGTTATAAATCTTCACAATAAAACCTCCTATTTATCTATTATATAAAAAACAACGATGAAAAGTGCTCTCTGCAAACTTTTCACGTAAATGATAAGGCAGGCTCATCTCTAAAGAGACGAGTCTGCCCGTGGTTCCACTCTTTTTTAAAGAAGATTACTCTTCTTCCTTCTAGGCCTATAACGCTGACAAGCGTATCAAGTTACTCTTTGTTCACTTGATCTGCTCACGGACGCACTTCTTATTATCTTCCATCAAAAATGTTTTCAGCCAACGACATTTTTTCTCTGTTACTTCCAATAATATTACTTTTCCGATCTTCGCATTTTCTTACTTCTTATAAGTCTATTGAATTTTATCTCTTTTGTCAACTCCAACTTTTTATAATGCGTAAGAAACTTTTCAAATAATGTTATACAATCTCACTGAGATAAATTTTGGACATTGGAATCCATCCATTTCCTTTCCATGCTTCTTGTGTTTCCTTATATTTTGGGTATCCAAATAAAATCTCTGTTAATTCTGCTATAGTCAATTTTCCATCTATCGTTTCTCCAACCGAAGGCTCTAAAATTTTCTCTACTTTGGAAGAGTTTTGATTCACATTCAAACGATAGATCCCACTATTTTCTTCTAACAAAGAGTCCTCTAATTCTAACACGATTTCCTGCTCTTTTTCACTTCTAATAAACGAAAGCATTTTTTCTATATCCAAAATACGAAACATTATCGATGGCACCTGTTGGATATTAGAAAAATTTTCTTTCTCATGAAACCAATCAAGATACAACTTCATTTTCACGCCTGTTTTCCATTGCTTCCATGACTTTATCACCTTCATTGGCTCTTCTTTTGTGACGAGTTCATAAAAAATCATCGTATCTTGATCCATGGCATAAGCGGCATATCCACAGATTTCATTTTTTTTCTTTATAACCAAAAGAGAACCATGTTCTGCTTCTAGCTCTTTTTGACGCTGTTCAAAGTAGGACTCTGTTCGGATCGATGCAATTTGAAATTGTTCCCAAAACTTCTTGCAAAAGGAAAGCAATTGTTGTACTCCCCCCTCAATTTCATTATAAGGAATCCATTGATACCCTTCTTCTTCTTCTACAACCTCTCTACCATTTTCCTCTTTTTCTAACACGCATAAATAGCGATCATAGACAAAACGAAAATCAAACGGCGTATAATATGCCTCTTTTGCTGGCATCAAAAAGGTAAATGGCTTTCCTTCTTTTCTCATCTGCTTCATTACGGCTTGAAGCATCTGACTCATAATTCCTTGACGTCTTAACTCTTTATCAACAGCCACACCGACAATATAATCTAGTGCTAACGTATCTTCTTGTATTTTGATTTCATACGGATTTAAATGAATCATGCCACAAAGCATTTCTTCTTCCTGTTCTTCTTCTATACTTTGACTTTTTAGCATTTCTTCTTTTGCCCATACCGTATAAACACGATTTTTTGGATACATCTCTTCATAATAATAATTTGCAAACAATTGTGGATCTTCAAAAATTTTTTGCCACATAGTTGCAATTGGTTTTTTCCACTTTTTCTTATTATCCCACCGTGATTCTAATACATATTTTGAAAGTTCTTTCTCGCTTTGTTTCATCTCTACACGCTCCTTTTATCGACAACCACCGCAGCAACCGCCACACCCTGTGCTCTTTGGAGCTTCCTCATACATATAATTTTCTACCGTTGTCAAAAGACAAATGGCTTGTGCTGAAATTCCTAACCCTTCTCCTGTAAATCCAAGCCCTTCTTCTGTTGTTGCCTTTACACTTACTCTTCCAACTGAAATCTTTAATGCTTTTGCAATATTTTCTCTCATCTCTTCTTTGTATGGTGCTAACTTTGGAAGCTGTGCAATAACTGTAGCATCGATATTTTCAATATAATATAAATTTTCTTCTAATAACTTTCCAACTTGTAAAAGAAGTTCTAAGCTATTAGCCCCTTTATAGCTTGGATCCGTATCTGGAAATAGCTTTCCAATGTCACCAAGAGCTGCTGCCCCAAGCAAAGCATCCATAATAGCATGGATTAATACATCCGCATCCGAATGCCCTAAAAGCCCCTTCTCATAAGGGATTTTCACTCCTCCAATGATACAATCTCTTCCCTCTACTAATTTATGGACATCATATCCCATTCCTATTCTCACGATTTTTCTACCTCCTATATTAAAATACGATTCTTTCTACTTCCTTATTCCTACCGTTCTTATCTATCACAATTATTATTTTTTCGTTTTTCATTTCTTCTATTCGCTACTTGATCCGTTGTCTTCGCGCAAATGAAACCATCTTGTTATAAGATACCGTATTTTATAGGGAAATGCAAGGTAGAAAGTGAGATAGAAAAAACCTCCCTGTTATAACAAGGAGGTTTTTGTAAATTGTGAAAACTAAAACTCTTTTAACTCATTTTCAAGGAAAATGGGCATAAAAAAATAGCGGAAGGGAGATTCGAACTCTCGACACTACGGGTATGAACCGTATGCTCTAGCCAACTGAGCTATTCCGCCATAAATGATTTAAATAGTTAAGAAATGGGACCTACAGGGCTCGAACCTGTGACCCTCTGCTTGTAAGGCAGATGCTCTCCCAGCTGAGCTAAGATCCCATGTCCTTAAGACGTTTTTTAGTATATCCTTTTTTTCGATAAAAGTCAATACCTTTTTTTAAATTTTTTTATTAATTTTAATTTTCATGAAATAACAAGAAATATATAAGGATGGCAAGCACATTTTATGCGCTTGCCATGTTTCTGAGCATTATTATTAATCAATGAAAGGAAGAACGGCACCATCATAGTTTTCTTTCATAAAGGTTTGAATTTCTTCTGACTGTAACGCTTTTATCAACGCTTTCACTTCTTCCTTATCTTCATTCCCTTCTTTTACGACAAGTACATTTTTATACGCCTGTACACTTTCAGAACCGCTGTCTTCTATTGCTAATGCATCTTTTCCTACGTTAAGTCCTGCCCCTAATGCATAATTTCCATTAATAACTGCAATATCCACATCTTGTAAAGAGTGAGGAATTTGAGCCGCTTCTGCTTCAATAATTTTTAAATTTTTCGTATTTTCTTCAATATCATTTTTAGTAGCATTTAATCCAGCTCCTTCTTTTAACTGAATGAGCCCTTCTTGCTCTAAAAGTAATAACGCTCTTGCTTCGTTTGTTGTATCATTTGGAACGGCTACGGTTGCTCCATCTTTCAATTCATCCAGCGATTTTGTTTTCCCTGCATAAATTCCAAATGGTTCGTAATGCACACTTCCTACTGACACAAGATGTGTTTTATTTTCTTCATTAAATCCTTCTAAATAGGTAATATGCTGAAAATAATTTGCTTCTAGATCTCCGTTGTCCACTGCAAGATTTGGCTGTACGTAATCGGTATATTCTTTGATCTCTAAGTTATATCCTTCTTCTTTTAATATCGGTTGTACTTGTTTTAAAATTTCAGCATGAGGGGATGGCGTAGCTCCTACAACAATTGTTTTTAATTCCTTTTCTGTTGTTCCCCCTTTATCTGCGGTTGTTGTGCCACACGCTGTGAACGTTGCAAGTGTTAAGGCTGTTAATGCTAATGTTAAAATTTTCTTTTTCATATGATTCTCCTCTTCCTATTTTCCTTATTTTTTTTTATTATAATTTTTATTATTTTATCATTCTGTTATTACGTTATCGATTCTAGAAACGATCCGCCCTTTCCCCTCCTTTTCTCTTATACCATTCGTTTATCCACTTTTTTTGATAGTTTCATAAAAATCTCTTGCAATATTTGAAATAACAAAACAATAAAAATAACATTGAGCCAAAGCATGACCTTATCATTTCGATAATATCCATAATTAATCGCATTTGCTCCTAATCCGCCTGCTCCTATAATCCCTGCAATGGCAGAATAACTTAAAATTGTTGTTACTGATAAAGCTGCTCCAACAAGCAAAGAAGGCTTTGCTTCTGGAAGAATCACTTTCCATATAATCTGCCAATTGGATGCCCCCATAGCTTTTGCTGCCTCAATCACACCATGGGTTACTTCTCGTAAAGAAGACTCCACAACTCTTCCTACATAAGGCGCTGCTGAAATAGCAAGAGGAACTACCATGGCTTTATAGCCTAGGGATGTTCCTGTAATCCCTCTTGTTATCGGTGTTACAATAACAATTAAAATCAAAAATGGTACGGAGCGAATGATATTTACGACACTGCCTAGTACAAACTGTACTTTCGGATAAGCAACCAATCCTCCTCTTTCTAATACGACTAACAATATTCCTAGTGGAATTCCAATCAAATAAGCGATGAGAGAAGAGGCAACTACCATATAAATCGACTCCCAAATTCCAGTAAAAATAATACTCCATACTTCTGAATCAAATAACATCTCTTCCTACCTCCTCAAATGAAATGTAATTTGTACGCAAATGCCGAACCATTTTTGCCACTTCCACTTCTTGATCTGGTACTTGAATTACCATCTGTCCTGTTGCTACTCCATTGATATTTTTAATCTCGGCATGCACAACACTAATAGGAACTTTACACGCCATAACCAAATTGGATAAAATCGGCTCATATGTAGAATGTCCGTCAAAAGCAATTCGAAACATTTTTCCATTATCAACGGATGCATACTGAATGGAATCTCCTAAAAGCAATTGTCTTCCTATTGTAGATTTTGGTTCCGAAAAAATCTCTGTTACGAAGCCAACTTCTGCAATTTGACTTTTATCGATAATAGCAACCCGATTGCAAATCGTCTCAATAACATCCATTTCATGGGTAATAATAAGAATGGTAATTCCCAATTCTTTATTGATTTGTTTTAATAATTCTAAAATGGACTTTGTTGTATTGGGATCCAGTGCGCTTGTCGCTTCGTCACATAACAATACTCTTGGATTCGTTGCCAACGCTCGAGCAATTGCCACCCTTTGTTTTTGCCCACCAGACAATTGAGAAGGATAGGCATTTTCTCTCTCTTCCAACCCAACAATTTTTAATAATTCTCTTGCTCTTTTTATGGCTTCTTCTTTTGGAACTTTCGCTAACTCCAATGGAAAACATATATTTTTTATAACACTTCTTTGTTCCATTAAATTAAACTGTTGAAAGATCATTCCCATTGATTGCCGAACGTTTCTTAACTCCTTTTTAGATAAAGTAGAAAGCGCCTTTCCTTCAAACCAGATTTCTCCTTCTGTTGGAGATTCTAGAAAATTAATACAACGAACTAACGTACTCTTTCCGGCTCCACTTAGACCGATGATTCCAAAAATCTCTCCTTTTTTTATTTCTAAATGAATGTTCTCTAATGCCGTTACTTCTCCATGTGACGTTTTAAAACGTTTTGATAATCCATCAATTTTTATGATACTATTTTCTTCTATCATGGCCTCTCCTCTCATTCTTCCATTCCTCTTTTTTGTATTTTGCACTTTTAAATATAATATATTTCTATTATTAAACATAGATTTTTCTTATATCAAAATGAAAACAAAGTGTACGTTGCACACTTACCACGACTTTAGGTTACTTCTAGCAACGTACATTTTGCTGCGCTTAGCGCTTTTTATCTCATAAGAACCATACCTCTATCATCTGAAAATGACACAATTTCTTATGATATAAAAAATCACAGATCGTTATCATCTGTGATTTTCAGTTTTCTTTTATCTTTTCCTATTATATTCGATATTGTATCTCTAATTCTGAATATTGTCAACACTTTTATTCCATTAAAATATGACTTCCATTTTGTTTTTTTATAATTTCAACTTTCTTATTAATTCTTTCTTTTAATTCTGGCACATGAGAGATAATTCCAATTAAACGATTTCCATTTGCCAATTCCAAAAGGCACTGAATTGCTTGATTTAATGACTCTTCATCAAGAGATCCAAACCCTTCATCTACAAATAACACTTCTACCTCAATTCCACCAGCAAAATTTTGAATCATTTCCGAAAGACCAAGTGCTAGAGAAAGTGCTGCTTTAAAAGATTCTCCCCCCGATAATGTTTTTACAGAACGCTTCCTTCCTGTATAGTGATCGAGCACCTCCATATCCAAACTATTTTTTCCTCTTCCATCTAACACCTTTTCTACTCTAGAAAGCTCATAGCGCCCATTGCTCATCTTATAAAATCTTTGATTGGCCGCATTTAAAATCATATCAAAATAAGTGCTTAACACATATTGTTCGAGTTTTAAACGCTCTGTATTATTTCCATTAAACAATTGGTCAAGCCGTGCTACCACCCCATATTTTTTTGTTAATTGTTCATATTTTTTATATTTTTCTTTTAACGATTTTACTGTGGTTTCATAAGTATAAATCGAAATGGAATACTCTTGTTTCTCTTTCTCTATTTGCTTGATCTTTTGTTGTTCCTCTTCTAATAAGCCATTGATTTTCTCCATCTTTCCTTCTTCATATACCACGGATAACTGGCTTTGTTTATCCTTTAATAGTTCCTCTTTTTGAGAAACAGCAATTCGATTTTTCTCCACTTTTTCTTGAATTTCTTGGCAAGAGCGTTCAAAATTCTCTACTTCTTTTATCATGATTTGCAGATCTGTTTGAATTTCTTCTTTCGTTCTCACACAGTCTCCAAGTTTTTTTTGCAATTGTTGCTCCATCCCATTGCATTGTTCATAAACACTTAACAGCTGTTGTTGCTCTTCTTGTGCACTTTGTAACTTTTCTTTTTCTTCCTTTTCTTCTTTTTCTAACTGTTGTATTCCTTGCTTTAACAATTCATATTCTTTTACTTCTTCCTGCCATTTTGCTTGTTTTTGTTGGAATACTTGCTTCTTTTCTTCTAAAAATGGTTCTATTTGTTCAAAAGAAATTTTATAGTTCTCTTCCCACTGTTTTACCTGTTGTGCAAGCAAATCTCTCTTTGCCACATAATTTCCTTGTACTTCTTTTCCTTTTCCAAAAATATCGGTAGCCTTTTTTTCACATTCTTCCGCTCGCTTTTTTAACTGCATTCGCTCTGTTTCACTTAGAGGTTCTCCTGTTAAAACCGCTTTCTTTGGATGAGACGTGGAGCCACACAGAGGACATGGCTCTCCTTCTTTTAAAGAGAACGCTTCCATACCAAGAAAATTATGGCGATAAAATTGTTCTTCTTGTTCATAGCGTTGTCTTGCCTTTTTTGCCTCTTCTTCCGCTTCTTTATACTGCTTTCCCTTCTCTTGTAACGCTTCGGAAAGTTCTTTTTTTTCAGACTGCAACTGTAAAATCTGCGTTCTTTTTTGTATGACCTCTTCTAACTCTTTTTTCTGAGCCTCTAATTCCTTTTCTTTTGTAGCAAGGCTGGCCCCTTCTAACAACGCTTTTTGCGCTTTCTTTAAAGTTTCTTCTCGCTCCTTTTGTTTTTTTTGGTATTCCAAAACAATGGCTTCTTTTTCTCTTACTTGCAAGAAACATTGTTCCTTTTTCGCTACAATTGTTTCTCGTTCTAATAGTGTCTCTAACAATTCTTTTTGCCTTGGAATGATCTGCCGTTTTTCTTCTATTTCTTTTGTCTTTGTAAGAAGTTCCCTTTGCTTTACAAGAACTGTTTGTAACCCCATTTCCATCTGCTCTTTTTGTAATTTTAAAATCTCTATTTCTTCTTGTAACTGTTTTCTTCTTTTTTCCTCCTCCCACTGTCTCCAGAGCACTTGATACGACTTTTGCTTCTCTTCTAATTCTTTTTCCAATCGGACGGCCTGTTTTTTCTCTTCTAGTAGCAGCTCTTCTAACCGTTCTAAAAGTTCTTGATAACGTCGTTCTTTTACAAGCACTTGTATTGTTTCTTCGAAAATCCCACCACACAATTCTTCTATGCGAGAGATCGTATCCTTCATCTCGCCACTTAATTTTCTTGCCTGTTCGGATGCCTTTTTTTGTAATTCCTCATAAATATGGGTTTTAAAAATATTTCTCAACACTTGGGTTCGTTCATTTCCATCGGCTACAAGCAGTTTTAAAAACTCTCCTTGTGCAATCATAGAAATTTGCTTAAACTGTTGATAGTTGAGACTTAAAATTTCTTCTATTTTCTGATTTACCTTTGTGACACCAGTCATCACTTTATCTTCTTCTTTTATCCACAAAGACACTTCTTCTGGTTGCAGTTTTGTTCCTTCTCCTCTCTTTTTCTTTCTTTCATAACGAGGAGTTCTCTGTACTTCATATTCTTTTCCTTTATGGCAAAAAACTAATTTTACATAAGTTTCTTGATCGTCTGTTGCAAAATCACTTCGTAAAGCATCTTTTAGACGAACCATTCCACTGACTTCCCCATACAGTGCATAAGTAATCCCATCAAAAATTGTAGTTTTTCCCGCTCCTGTAGGACCAGTAATTAAAAATAAATTCTCTTCCTCTAATTTGTCAAAAGAAACTTTTTCTTTTCCAGCATAAGGCCCCCAAGCGGATAGCTCCAAATACAATGGTCTCATCTTTTATCCACCTCCTTTTCCAACAATTCTTCAATCCATTGTTCTATAACCTCTTCATATTCTATTTTTGGCTCTTCTCCTAACACTCGACCAAAAAAATCTTTTGTAAGTTCCAAAGGAGACTTCTCTTGTACGGACTCTACCGTCTGCTCCATAAGAAGCTCCCTTCTTTTTTCCCTCTTAAACGTCAACTGCATCACATTTGGATAGACGGCTCGCACCCTAGAAATCGCATCAAAAATTTCCTCTTCATCGGTTAAGACAACCCCTAAATAATCTTCTTTATTTTCTAAAGAGACAACCTCTTCCTTTAACAGTTCTTCTAACTTTCCTTCAATTCTTCTCAGATCCCTTAAAGGGGTTAATGGCACTAACTTCCAATCCACTTGCCCCTTTTCTTTCATTTCAAAGACAACGACCGATTTTTTATGAAATTCTTCTGAAAAGGAATACTTAATCGGAGAACCTGAATATCTTACGGTTTCTCTTCCAACTTTTTGTGCCTGATGTAAATGTCCAAGTGCCACATAATCAAAATCATCAAACAAACGATAATTTACTTGTTCAATTCCACCAACAGAAATCCTTTGCTCGGAATCGGAACAAACAATGCTTTCTTCTTCTCCACCATTGATTACAAAGTGATGGGTCAGCAATAGATTTCTTTCCTCTTTTTTTAATTGCATTTTCTCTAATAAACATTGAACTGCCGAATTATAATCTCTTAAATCCATATCTTTTCCAATGGTTTTTAATTCTGCTGGTCGAAAGAAAGGAAGAAACCAAACCAAAAGAGAGCCATAACAATCATGAAAAATTGCTGGCTCTTTACTCTGCTCGATATTTCCTATCACATATACTTCTTGTTTTTTTAGCAATTCTTTTCCAAAGGAGAGACGTTCTCCTGAATCGTGGTTTCCTGAAATAATACAAACCTTTCTTTCCTTTTTTGTTGTTTCTGTCAAAAACCAATCAAATAGTTCCACCGCTTCTGCGGAAGGAACAGAGCGGTCATAGACATCCCCAGCAATGAGCAATGTCTCCACCTGTTCTTCCTCCATAATAGTAAGCATTTGCCCCAATATATACTTTTGATCTTCTAGCATGGAACATTCATTGACCGTCTTTCCAATATGTAAATCGCCGATATGCATAAACTTCATAAGTACCTCCAAAGCTAGAGTAATTTTTTCACACCATCTTTTATTAAAATCGAAATACTTCCATCTTCATATTGATGATATTCAAAAATACTTTCATCCTTTAAATAATCAATCGGAACTAAAATTTCAATTCCATTATTGGTTACAATTTTTTGTTTCTTTAACAACTTTTTCTCCATTTTTTCACTCACTTCAATGGATTTTACTGGAACCGCTTTTTCCTCTATCTTCTCTGTACAAAGAGCAATTGCCTTTTCATCTTCTCCAAAGATCTCTTTTTGTACTTCTTCGATATTGAGTTCCCCTGTTTTTGTCACGGTTTCTGCCACCGCTTTTTTGTAGTCCATAATTTTTTGTGGCGCTTCTTCTTCATAAATCTCTTGAATCGTATCGACAACGGCCTCTTGATATACCTTTACCATCTCTTCTTCTGAGTGTTGCAGTGATAACTGTAAAATTAACTCCGCTAAATAATTGCTTTTTTCATTTTCCACATAATGTTTCGCATTGGATATTTGAACCGTTCGATCTTGTAAGTCAATAAAGAAAAGTTCTGTAATTTTTTGTCCTATAGTCGGAATTACTTTTGTGTTCAAAACCCATTTTTCCTGTCCATTGTTGTCGATCATATCCACAAACTTATTTTGATAGTTTAATTTAAAAAAGCAAATATAATCACGATCTTCACAAAATGCCCATAAGAACACACCATTTCCCATTGGAATATCTGTGCTTTTTTCTTGAATTAATGTATGAATTTCATCTGCAATCTGATTGGCAAATGGCTCAAACTGTTCTTCATTCTCTGGAAACAATTGCATTAATACAGAATCTTCATCGATTACCGATTTTCTAAGAGCAGTGCTGTTTAAATTTTTTAAAATCAACTGTGTCATATACTGTTGCTGCTCATCCCCATCTCCAATCACTTGTTCTGTCAAATTGGCAAATGGCATTTCCATATCAAAAATACAAGTGTAACATTTTTTTATTACGATTTCTTCCTGTGTCATCGTTTCACCTCTTATCTCTTTATGTACAAGCACATTTCTACTGATTTTCTTTCTCTAAGATTTTCAATGCTTCTAAAGGTGTGTCAATGATATATTCTGGATGAAATTTCTCCAATTCTTCTTTCGGACGAAATCCCCATGTGACACCAACGGTTGTAAATCCAGCGTTTTTCCCTGTCTGCATATCGGTGTTCGTATCTCCCAAATAGAGTACCTCTTCTGGTAAAACATCTCCCAGTTCTTCTAACAATAAATAAGCACCTGTTTTATCAGGTTTTACAGGAATTCCTTCCACTTGTCCTCTCACACCATCAAACAAAGGAAGTATGTTCGTAGCCTCTAAGCAATCCAACGCCTGTTGATGGGGTTTATTGGAAAAACAAGCAATCTTAATTCCTCTTTCTTTTAACTGACTTAATAATTCTTTAATTCCATCATAAGTCTTTAAATAGCAAGTGCAATGGTCTTTAAAAAACTCCATATAATCGTTACAATAGGATTCATAATGTTTTAATTCCTGATCTCCTACATAAAGAAGTGCTCTTTTTGCTTGCTCTTTATAGCCATCTCCTGCAAAATATTGATACTGTTTTGCCTCAACCGCTGGGTATCCATATTTTTCCAATATTGTATTTCCACAATAGGCAAGTGTCTCCACAGTATCTAATAATGTTCCATCTAAATCAAATATACAACAACGTATCATTGTTTTTCTCCTTTTGTATGTTTTTATAATAATGTTAACTGTTGAATGGAGGAATTTAACAAGATTCCCTTTTCCTTCAACCAGTTTCTATGTTCTTTATAATCTGGATCGTACTGTTTAACCAATTTCCAAAAAGCAGAGGAATGGTTCATCTCTTTTAAATGGCATAATTCATGAATGACGACATAATCAAGAACTTCTAACGGTGCCATAACTAGCTTCCAGTTGAAATTTAAATTTCCTTTGCTGCTTGCACTTCCCCATCTCGTTTTTTGCTCTTTTATGCGAATCTGATTGACCAAAACACCGATTTGCTCTTGATAGAGCGCAACTCGATCGACAATAATTTTTTTTGCTTCCATTCGATACCATTGTTCTAGCATCATTTTCATTTCTTTTTCTTCAAAAGACGGTACCATAATATAGATCTTTTCTCCATAAAGCCCTACCGAAGGTTTTAAAAACTCTGGTTCCAATACGACGTCCACTTGATAAAGTTGTCCAAGATAAAATAAACGCTCTTTTAAAAATGCCAGATCTCCTGCCATCTGTTCTTTTGCCTTTTTTATCTCGATTTTCTTTTTTTCAACCCAATTCTCTTTTGTCTTTAAGACTTTCTTAATCTCTCGTTCGCTCACATAAGATGGTGCCATAACGATGACTGCACCTTCTGTTGTAATTTTAATACCAATTGTTTTTCTCTTTGTTCTTTTCAGCTCGTATGCAAACATCTACTCTTATCCCTCTCACTTTGATTTTATTCTTTCTACCTATCTTTTATCTTCGAAAGAAGTTAGAAATCAATTTGAATATAACGACAATAACAACAATTGGCAGCACAACATTCCATAAAACGGAAAATGCGACTCCAAGAATTCCTAAGACGATGAGCACAAAAACAATTCCAACTAAAATCATTCCTAATTTTTCATACCATTTTATTGGAATATCCTTATGATACCATTGTCTTCGTACTTTCTGAGAAGGATCTTCTTCTTTGAATTCTCTCCCCTCTTGATAGACAAAATCATCGGCATTGTCTCTCGTTTGATTTCCTTTTACATCAATGATCGTCTTTGCAAGAAGGCGCGGATTTCCTAACTGCTCTATAATCTCTTCTTCTGCCTGTCCGCTTGCAATTGCCTCATCAATATAGTCTGAATAATATTGTATGGAATTTGTGTATTCCTGATCACTCACCTCATGATAAAGGCTTTCCCTCAGCTCTTTCATAAATTCCTGTTTTTTCATTCTTTTCCTCTTTTCCTAATGTAATTTTTTCTTTTTCTACGACTGGTACTCTAATGTCATCTCTAATACAAGACAAGGGCTTTCCCCGATATTTTTCCATTTCACACTTTTGACAGAATCATATTGAAGAACAAAATTATAGGAATATTCTTGGGCATTTTCTCCTGTTAATAATAACTGTAATTTCTTTTCTTTCTTTTTAATTCCGTCTATAATTCGTTCCTTTGTATGGCTATAACTACTACAAAGATCTCCTTTTTTCTCATAATAATTTTCTTCATAGCTATCCGCCTTCTCGTACAGCTTTGAATTCCAAGTATGCGTCTTTCCAATTAACTGATCGGGTACATTAAAATAGTTATATAACACTCTTCCCTCTTCATCGGGAACAGGATCGTCCCATGTAGCATCCACATGATACCAGTTACCATCTAATTTTACTAAATTCCATGAATGTTCTACATCTGCTTTTCCAAGAATGATCTTTGATTCCACACCTGCTAATGACAATAATAATTGCATGGATTCTGAATAAGAACTACAAACCCCTTTTCCTTCTAATAAAATTCCTTTTGCATTATAGCTATCTTCTTTTTTACTTCCTGTTAAAAAGCCATATTCTCCTTGTTTTATCACATAATCATGAATTGCTTTTTCTTTCTCAAAATCATTCATATCAGGTGTAATAATTTCTTTTAAAACAGCTTCTACCTTTTCTGCTAACTGCAGTGCCCTATCGGGCATTTCTTTCACTTCATTTCCTCTTAAATATTGATAAGCATAATAATTATCAGAAAGTTCAATATTCAGTCTCGTCTGATACAAACCATTTTTTGGCCATTTCGCAATATAATAAGAGTTTACATATCCATAATATCCATCTAAGTTGGCATTGATCGTTTCTAGTTCTTCCACTCCAATTCCATCTAAATAAACATTTAACTCTTCTTTTCCCTGTTCTAATGTTTTAAGTACCCTCTCCTCTAATTGTGTCATAGATGAAATTGTATTTTCTTTTGTGGCAGTTTCCCCGCCTAATAATTGCAACCGTTCCTTAATATTCGGATAATAAATGATTCCTACTAGTAACAAAATTGCAAGCAACAATACATTTCTTTTCTTCACAAACTTTTTGCCTACTACTCAAACCTTCGTATGTTTAGCTGCTATTTTGAATATTTCGTCGAGTAGCTTCTCCTTTCTTACTCATATTCTTATTAATTTTATCATCAAAAAAAAGCTCAGTCAAACAAAACACACTGACCAAAACTGACAAAGTGTTTTTCAGATTCTAAAAAACTCTTTTCCATATAAAAGATAGCCATTATAATTCTCCTCTCTCTTTCAAGATTTGAATTACAATGGCTATTTTTTCATGTTTTTGCAAACTGGCTTTCATAAAGAGTTTTATAAAAACCACCTTGTTCTAATAACGTTTCATGGGTTCCTTTTTCAATTATTTTTCCATCTTTCATCACAAGAATCAAGTCTGCCTCTTTAATAGTAGAAAGGCGATGAGCGACAATAAAACTTGTTCTTCCTTCCATCATTTTTTCAAAGGCCTTTTGTACTAAAATTTCTGTTCTTGTATCAATAGAACTAGTGGCCTCATCTAAAATCAGCATTGGCGGAAGACAAAGCATAACTCTTGCAATACAAAGCAATTGTTTTTGTCCTCCTGATAAGTTTCCTCCATCTTCCGTAATAATCGTATCATATCCTTTTGGCATTCTCATAATAAAACTATGAGCATGGGCGGATTTTGCTGCTTCGATTATCTCTTCTTCTGTGACACCTTCATGTCCATAGGCAATATTTTCCCGAATCGTTCCTGTCTTTAACCATGTCTCTTGTAACACCATTCCAAAATTTTTACGAACACTTTCTTTTGTCACCGATGCTACATCGACCCCATCAATCGAAATCGTTCCTTTTTTCGGATCATAAAACCGCATTAATAAATTGATCATCGTACTCTTACCACATCCTGTTGGACCTACAATGGCAATCCTTTGTCCTTTTTTCACAGACACTGTTAAATCTTCAATTAAATGCTGGTCTTCTCGATAAGAAAAATCTACATGGGAAATTGAAATATTTCCTTCTACCTGTTCTAATGTAGAAAGTCCTTCTTCCGAAGGCATTGGCTGTTCATCCATTAATTCAAACACTCGTGATGCCGATGCTAACGCATTTTGAAGTTCTGTTACGACACCAGAAATTTCATTAAACGGTTTTGTATATTGGTTGGCGTAACTTAAAAAACAAGTGAGCTGTCCAACAGAAAGCACTCCTTGAATGACAGAAAAAGCTCCTACAACAGCAACTGCTGCATATACAAGACCATTGACAAAACGAGTGGCTGGATTGGTAAGAGAAGAGAAAAATGTAGCTTTTAAACTACATAGTTTCAGCTTCTCATTAATAGTTACAAATCGTTCTTCCGCTTCTTTTTCATATCCAAACGCCTTTACAATCTTTTGATTTCCAACCATTTCATTGACTAAGTCTGTTAACTCTCCCCTTGCTTCTGACTGAGCCTTAAACATCGTAAATGTTTTTTTTGCAATAAAGGCTGCGACTAGCATGGAAATCGGCGTCACTAAAACAACAACAATGGTAATTGTTACATTTTCATAGAGCATAAAACCTAGCGTACTTAAAATCGTAAGAACACCTGTAAATAGCTGTGTAAATCCCATTAAAAGTCCATCGGAAAACTGGTCGATATCCGCAATGACACGGCTAATAATATCTCCGTGAGGGTGTTGATCCATATACCCCACTGGCAACTGTTGTAAATGACGAAATGCCTTTGTTCGAATATCTTTTACTACTTTGTAAGTCACATAGTTATTAATTACATTCATAAGCCATTGAGAAAGGGCTGTTAATAAAAGAACAACAACCATTTTTTCAAAAATGTGAAACAGTCCTTTAAAATCTACTAATCCTTTTCCAACCACATGATCCACCGTATTTCCAATGAGGATTGGCATATAAAGTGTGAAAGCAACGGTAATTCCTGCTAACACTAAGGAAAATAATACAAATATTTTATAGACACCAATAAACTTTAAAATTCTTTTTAATGAGGAATGATGTGCCTTTAACCGTGATCGCTTCATCGTGCCACCTCCTCTTTTGAAAGCTGAGAAAGACAAATCTCTTGATAAACATTACAAGTTTTCAATAACTCTTCATGGGTTCCAATCCCTGCCATTTTACCATCATCTAACACTAAAATCTGATCCGCATATCGAATGGATGATGCTCTTTGTGACACTAAAAATACTGTCATCCCCTTTGTTTCCTCTTTTATCGCCTTACGAAGTTTTGCATCTGTGGCAAAATCAAGAGCCGAAGAACTATCATCTAAAATCAAGATTTCTGGTTGTTTTACTAAAGCTCTTGCGATTGTTAGACGCTGTCTTTGTCCACCAGATAAGTTTTTACCGCCTTGTTGTATTGGATAATCCAAGCCATTTTCTTTTACAAAATCTCCAGCCTGTGCAATGGAAAGTGCCTTTTGAATTTCTTCATCGGTAGCTTCTTTTTTTCCCCACTTCATATTATCGCGAATGGTTCCTTTAAATAACACTGCCTTTTGTGGCACTATTCCTATTTTTTCTCTTAACTGATCGTTTGGGTACTCTTTTACATCGATTCCATTTATCAGTACCTGTCCTGATGTTCTATCATAAAATCTTGGAATTAAATGAATGACAGAAGATTTTCCTGAACCTGTGCCTCCAATAATTCCTATAGTCTGCCCTTTTTTTGCCACAAAATGAATATCATGCAAAGCTTCTGCCTGCATAGAGCTATAGGCAAAACTCACATGACGAAATTCTACCGCAACAGAATCTCCTTGTTCCTCCAGCCATTTTGTCTGTTTCTCTTCAATACTTGGCTTCATTTCTAACACGGTGCAAATACGATTCCCACAGGCAACTGCTTTTGTCGTTGTTACAATTAAATTGGCTAGCTTAATTAACTCCACAAGAATCTGGGACATATAGTTGGTAAGTGCCACCACTTCACCTTGAGAGATGACACCAGAGTTTACTTCTTTTGCTCCAACCCAAATAACCGCAATAAGCCCTAAATTAATAATGCTATAAGTCAACGGATTTAATAGTCCAGAAATTCTTCCAACTACCTTTTGTAACTGTAATAACCTATTGTTTTCTTCTTCAAAATTCTCTTCTTCTTTTTTTTGCTGATTAAATGCACGAATCACGCGGACACCAACAAGTGTTTCTCTCGTTGCTAATGTAATCCGATCAAGACGCGCTTGCACTGTTTTATAAAGTGGCATACTCACTGCCATAATTCCAAACACCACAATGGATAACACTGGAATTGTCACTACAAACACAAGTGCTACCTTTACATTGACCGTAAATGCCATGATCATTGCACCAAATACAATAAAAGGAGAGCGTAAAAATAAGCGAAGTACTAAATTAACTCCCGATTGTACTTGATTAATATCACTTGTCATTCTCGTAATTAAAGTGGCAGTCCCAGCTTCATCAATCTCTTGATAAGAAAGGCGATTTAAATGAGCAAACAAATGATTTCTAAGTTCTGTTCCAAATCCTACTGCCGCTTTTGCTGCAAAATATTGTGCTGTAATCGAGCAGATTAATCCTATGACACCAAGCAGTAAAAGAAGGCCTCCCATTACGAGAACATAATTTTTATCTTGATTTTTAATACCTGTATCAATAATTCCTGCTACCACTAAAGGAACAAATAATTCAAAACTTGCCTCTAATAGCTTAAATAAAGGCCCTAAAATACTTTCTTTTTTATAATTTCCCAAAAATCTCAGAAGTTTTCTCATATTCTGTCCTCTGTTTTCTTCTACTTCATTCTCCTAGTTTGTGATCCAGTTTTTTATTGACGGTCAACTCCATATTTTCCAAATTGGCAGACATTTTTTGAAGTCCTTTTACAATAAATTCCATATCTTCATTGGAAAATCCACGCCAAAGAATTTCGTCCACTTTTTTAAAGCCTCGATGGACTTCTTCTGCTTTCTTGCGACCAAATTCTGTCAATACAATTAAGTACGATCTTCTACATCCTGGCTTCCTTTCTCTTGTTAAAAAACCAGCTTCTACCATACGATCTAATGTCCTTGACATATTCGTTACATCCATCTCACACTGATCCGCTAATTCTCTTTGTGAAATATGATCCTTTTTTAATAATGTATTTAAAATTCTTGGCTGTCCTTGCCCTAATGTCAATCCAATTTCTTGAAAATAGGGTTTTAAAAGACGCTTTCGATTTGACTCTAGCTGAAGCAATACTTCACGAACTGTGGCCCTCTCCATCGGACCACCTCCTTTCTTTTTCTCACTCTTATTCTAATTCAAATTGTCCTGTATATAATTGATAATATCTTCCTTGTTGTTGTACTAATTCTTCGTGATCACCACGCTCAATGATTTCTCCTTGTTCAAGCACCATAATCGCCTCTGAATTTCGCACAGTGGACAGTCGATGAGCAATGACAAATACCGTACGATCTTTCATCAAAGCATCCATTCCTTTTTCAATTAAACGCTCTGTTCTCGTATCAATGGAACTGGTGGCCTCATCTAAAATTAAAACAGGAGGCCTTGCAATGGCCGCTCTTGCAATGGCAAGCAACTGTCGTTGTCCTTGCGATAGGTTGCTACCGTCACTATAAAGCATCGTATCATATCCTTCTGGTAATCTACGAATAAAGGAATCGGCATTCGCAATTTTTGCCGCATTTTTTACCTCTTCATCGCTTGCATCCAATTTTCCATAGCGGATATTATCGGCAATCGTTCCCGTAAATAAATGAGTATCTTGAATTACCATAGAAAGAGAACGTCTTAAATCATCTTTTTTAATTTCTCGAATATCAATGCCATCGTAAGTAATCGTTCCACCATTAATTTCATAAAAACGATTCACTAAGTTAATAATTGTTGTTTTTCCTGCACCAGTAGAACCGACAAATGCAATTTTTTGTCCTGGTTTTGCATAAAGAGAAATTTTATTTAAAATCACCTTTTTCTCATTGTACCCAAAAACAACATCGTGAAATCTCACATCGCCTTTTAATGGTACAAAAGAACTGCCATCTTTTTTCTTCCAAGCAAAAATACTGTCTTTCTCCTCTTCTTTGGCTTCCCTAAATTCTCCATTTTTGTCAACCTTTACTTTACAAAGAGTTACCGTTCCTTCATCGATTTCGACTTCCTCTTCCATCATTTCAAACACGCGCTCTGCACCTGATAACGCGGATAAAATAAAGTTCATCTGCTGTGTGAACTGGTTCATTGGCATGGCACTTTGGCGCACATAAATCAAGTAAGATGCAAGACTTCCAATATCAAATAACCCTGCTAATACAAAAAGTCCACCAATGCAAGCGGAAAATGCATAGTTTGCATAAGAAAGACTGACGATGGTTGGAACCATTCTTCCTGAATAGGTAAGAGCTTTTGTAGAGGCCTTTCGCAACGCTTCGTTTCTTCTACAAAACTCTTCAAAGTCTTGCTCTTCATGATTGAATACTTTTTCCACTTTTTGTCCTGCTACCATTTCCTCTATAAAACCATTGATGCTTCCTAGACATTTTTGTTGTTCACTAAAAAATTTCCGACTTCTTCTTCCATTATATTTAATAAATAAAAACATTAAAAATAAGAAGAAAATAACAATAAGAGAAAGGCGAACATTTAATACTAGGAGCATTGCTATTGTTCCTGTAATCGTAATAAAACTTTGAATTAATAGCGCAAAACTATTATTAAGTGCGTCAGTAATCGTATCCACATCATTGGTAAAACGACTCATTAACTCTCCATGAGTATGCGCATCAAAATATTTCAGTGGTAACTTCTGTGTGTGATGAAAGAGATCTTGTCGAATTTCACTGACTACCTTTTGTGCAGTCTTTACCATAATGCGATTATAAAAAAAGGTTGCTAACACACCACAGCCATACATAATTGCCATCCCAATTAACATTTGAACTAATCCTTTTATATTCCTTGGGAGAATATAGTTGTTGATGACTGGCTTCAATAAATAAGTCCCTAATATATTTGCTCCACTGCTGATCACAACTAAAATTGCTACAACAAGAAGTGACCACTTATAATGTCCAAGATAGGCAAGCAATTTTTGCAATGTCTTTTTTGTATCTTTTGGTCGTTTATATCCAATAACTTTTGCCATTATAATCCTGCTCCTTCCTGTTGAGAGTAATAAATATCTTGATAAATCTCATTGGTTTTCAACAATGTTTCATGATCACCAATGGCATTTACTTTTCCATTATCCAAAATAATAATCTGATCTGCATGAAGTACCGATGTAATTCTTTGGGCAATAATAATTTTCGTCGTATCCGCCAATGTCTTTTGAAGACCTTCTCGAATCTTTCCTTCTGTGGCAGTATCTACTGCACTTGTAGAATCATCTAAAATTAATACTTTTGGACGTTTTAAAATCGCTCTTGCAATGCAAAGTCGTTGTTTTTGTCCTCCAGATACATTGCTTCCTCCTTGCCCAAGCTCTGTATCATATCCATCTTTTAACCGATCGATAAATTCATCCACACAAGCGATGGCACAAGCCTCCTCGATCTCTTGATCCGTAGCATTTTCTTTTCCCCAACGAAGATTTTCCTTCACCGTTCCACTAAACAATGTATTTTTTTGTAACACCATAGCAATGGCATCCCTTAAATGAGTTAACTTATATTGCTGGATTGGTTTTCCATCAATATAAA
The DNA here is from genome assembly GCA_018710905.1 of Candidatus Scybalomonas excrementigallinarum. GTDB lineage: Bacteria > Bacillota > Clostridia > Lachnospirales > Lachnospiraceae > Scybalomonas > Scybalomonas excrementigallinarum. The sequence goes on from DVIZ01000074.1 coordinate 47,586, forward strand.
TCTGCCCCTCCGTGGCATCATAAAGCCTTGGAATTAACTGTACAAGCGTTGATTTTGCAGAACCTGTTTGGCCGATAATTCCAACTGTTTGACCTGCTTTAATGTGAAAAGAGATATTGGACAACACTTTTTCCTTCGCTTTTTCTTTATATTTGAAGGAAACGTTTTCAAACACAATCTCTCCTCGTTCCACTGTAATATCAGTTGCATCCTCATCAGTCAATGTCACTTTTTCGTCCATCACTTCCATAATACGTCTTCCAGAAGTCAAGGCACGAGTCATCATAAGAAAGACATTCGAAATCATCATAAGAGAGTTTAAAATTTGAAGAACATAGCTTAAAAATCCTGTTAACTCTCCTACTTTCATACTTCCGCCTAAAATTAGTTTGCCACCGAACCATAAAATACATAAAATAGTTGTATACATAACAAGCTGCATGGCTGCCATATTCATAGAAGCTAATCGGAAAGCTCTTTCAGAAATTCCACGCCAATTTTGATTGACTTCATAAAATTTCTGCATTTCATAATCGCCTCTTACATAGGCCTTTACAACACGAATCGCTGTCAAATTTTCTTGGATAACACGGTTTACTAAGTCAATTGCCCCTTGCATCTTTGCATACAATGGACGCACTTTTCTAATAATTAGAAATAATAAAATTCCAAGCACAGGAGCTCCAACAAAAAACACCAATGCTAATTGCCAGTTGATATAGATCGATAATCCCAACCCCATAATCATCATAATGGGTGCGCGACAAGCGGGTCTTAACCCTGTAGAAAATGAGTTTTGAATGGTTGTAATATCACTCGTCAATCGTGTAATTAACGAAGATGTGCGGAATTTATCCGTATTGGCAAAAGAAAAACTCTGAATCTTTTTATATTCTGCCTTTCGAAGTTCTGCTCCTAGCCCCTGTCCTGCAACTGCTGAAAAATAAGCACTTCCGATTCCAAGCCCTAAGGCAATCAAAGCACAAAGAAGCATCATAGCACCTTTTGCGAGAATATAAGCCCTATCTCCTGTGGCAACACCGACATCTACAATATCTGCCATAATAAACGGAATGACAAGTTCAAATGCAACTTCTGCTGACACACAAAACATAGCAAGAATTGCAGTCTTCTTATATTTCCCCAAATAGCTTAACAATTTTCGAAACATATGTCTCCTCCTAACATTTTTATTCTATTACTATCCTACATTTTCTTTCTAAAACAGACATTTAATTATGCATTTGCAATAGTTGTATTAGCAACTATCAATTATAGTATTCATCCCATAAAAAGTCAATGAGAGAAATTACTCATACTTTTCCTAGTAACGATAAAAAGAGCTGGAAAATCCAACTCTTTTTATCAAGGCATCATTCACTTTTCCATAAACGCTCTCTTTTCTACATAGTCGCCAATAAATAAACTAGTGTGATCATCAAACCAACACAAGCCATTAAAAGGCCAAAGGAAACACTTCTTCCAACTAATCGATTTGTTCTCTTTGCTTCTATTCTAGCAAAAGCAAATAATTCTACAAACGATTTCTTAATGGGTTTTTTCTTACAAATTGTCTTATTGAGTCCAACGACAACTTCATCTACCATTCGTCCTAAGAAATCGGTAAATTTCGAACCAATTGGCACATATTGTCTTGTCTTTGCTGGTTTTAACACGGTCTGATGAAGAAAAACAACAAATCCATCGGTAAACCTTGAAAGGATACGACAGAAAAAGGCCATGATAAACGGAAGAAAACTCAATAAAACAGGACGATAAAGACCATTTTCTAAATCAAGCCATTTTGGCCAACAATCGAAATATTGATATCCTTGCTCTTCTTTTTTCATCAACTTTTTTCGAATAAAGAAAAAATAGACAAGCAATCCAATGGCGATGGAAATCATAGCTCCTCTTAGATTCACAAAAGAAAAATAAGCAATCCGATGCCATTCTTTCTCATAAAAGAATCCTTTTACATATTCTGCTATTGGATCCATCATAATCCTTGGCAAAAGTCCCATGCATAATAAAAGAAATGCCGTAACTCCAATGGCAATTCGTCCCATCGGATTTAAATAAGAGCCTTTCTCCCATGGCTGTTTCCCTTTTTCATAAAAAATAGCAAGCCCTGCCTTCAATATATAAGCAAATGTAAGTCCTCCTGTTATTAAAAAGAGCCATTCCACGATGGATAACAGACTTCCTAACTCCGTTTTTGCCATTATGAGACTGCCTTCCACAATACTTTCATGTAACAGTGTCTTACTCACATAACCGCTAAACAGAGGAATTCCACTAATGCCCAATCCTGCAATCGTATAACAGATTTTTAAAAATGGCTTTCCATATCCAAATCCTTCTATTTGATTCAAATCCAATTGATGTGTATTTTGGTAAATCGCCCCTGCAATTAAAAAAAGTGTTAATTTAAACAAAGAATGATTTACCATATGAAGCACCGTTCCTTGCACTGCTAGACTACCTTCTTTACCAAGAATTCCAATCATGGCACATCCAACTAGAATAAACCCTATTTGTGACACAGAAGAACAAGCAAAAATACGTTTTAAATCAATACTAAACACCGCAAGTATTGCCCCAACTAGCATAGTGATGCTTCCAAGTAACAAAAGAATCGTTGCAAATAGTCTATCCTCAAAAAATACGGATAAGCATAGGAGCAATACACCATAAATTCCTGTTTTCGTTAAAATTCCAGATAATAAAGCAGAAGCTGGTGCTGGTGCTACAGGGTGAGATTTCGGCAACCAAATGTGCAACGGAAACATTCCTGCCTTTGCTCCAAATCCAAACAACATGCAACTACCTGCCACAAAAACTGTGGCATTTCTCTTTTCCAGAAATAAACGATGAACCGCCTCAAAATCAAGACTTCCTGCTTCATAATACAATAAAAATAGTCCCATCAGTAAAACCATACCGCCAATAATCGCAATGGCCATATACGTTTCCCCTGCACGAATCGCTTCTTTTGTCTCTTCTTGTACCACCCATACATAAGAAGCCAATGACATCAATTCAAAGAAAATATAAAGGGTGAAAAAATCATTGGATAAAAATACTCCTATGGTAGCTCCTAGTGTAAACAATAAGAAGAAATAATATCGGTTCCGATTTTGGTGATGCTTAAAATATTCTTTTGAAAAAATCGTAGACATAAACCACATATAAATCGCAATGCCACTATAGAGAATCCGAAATTCATCCAATCGAAACGAAACTCCAAGTCCACAGACATTTGGCAATACCAGTTCCATTGCCATTCCTTCTTTATAAAATTCCCAAACAGCTAGTAAATATAAGAAAATCTCAATTCCTATCATAATATCTGCCACACTGTTTCGAATTCGACTATGTTTTCTCCCAATGGTAAAGCAAAAAACTGCACTAAGACAAGGCCATAAAATAAGTGCTACTATTATTTTTTCATTCATTGTTCTTTTCCCTCCTTATACAGTTCCATTTGCTATTGCTTGAAAATAATGAATCAGTGGTAAAGAATGGAGTGCAAAGAAAATGGTAATACCACAAAACAAGCCCATAGGTAGGAGCATGAACCAATTCGGATCTTTTACTTGTCCAAGACTTGTATAATCAAACTCTCTTCTTGGAGAATACACTCTTGCAACAATCGTAAATAAATAAAGAGCCGTGAAAAAGGCGGATATCATAAGCACTGCTAATCCAATATAAGCAATTGGAGTTCCCTCTTTAATGGCGGCTTGTAGTAAATACCATTTGCTAAGAAAGCCAGTCAGTGGTGGAACCCCAACAAGAGCAAAGGCAGATAGCGTAAAACAGACCATTAACTTTGGCATTTTTCTAGCAAGCCCTGTTAACTCAAAAATATATTCTCTCTTCGTTTCATGTAAAATTGCACCTGCACAAAAAAACAGAACAATTTTCATTAAACTATGAAATACCATATGGGCAAGCGCACCTACCAATCCAAGTGGTGACATTAACAAAGTTCCAAAAATAATATAAGATAAGTTACTCACAGTAGAATAGGCAAGCCTTCTTTTAAAATGTTGTTCCTTTACTGCTCTTGCAGAACCATAAAATATTGTGATAATTGCCAATAGCAAAACGATACTTTGTGCCCAAGTATTTTTTACAAGAGATGTACCAAAACTATAGTATGTGATCCTCATAATGGCAAAAGCCCCTGCATTTACAACTGCTACTGCATGTAAGAGTGCCGTTACAGGAGTCGGTGCTACTGATGCCACTGGTAACCATCCATGAAAGGGAAACATGGCAGACTTGACGCCAAATCCAATAACAGATACAACGTAAGCGGACTGTAATAACGTAAGAACCATTCCTGTTACTTCTTTTGTAATAACTCCACCATATACAAAACGAATGGTATCTCCATATCCAAGAATAAAAATAAATCCAATAAAGGCAAATGCCGCCCCTCCAATGGAATAAAACACATACTTTCTCCCTGCTTCTATAGCCGCTTTACTCATAGAATGCATAACAAGAGGGAATGTTACAAGCGTTAACATTTCATAAAACATATAAAGTGTCATTAAATTATCGGCAAAAGCGATGCCATTTGCAACACCATACGTCATTAAATAAAAGGTAAAAAACCTCGTTTCATGTCCTTCTTCTTTCATATATTCAAACGCATATAATATAGCAAATGGCCAAAGCCCTGCCATAATTCCCGCAAATATTTTAGAAAGTCCATCCATATGAAAGGTAATCTCTAAAGGTCCTGCTAAATTTGCAAATCGAAAACTCTCTTGTGGAGTCCATAAGATCAAACTAAGCACAAGAAGAGAAGTTAAAATTGTGATTCCTTCAATATAGATATATTGTGTCCTCTTTGTTTTCCATGGAACCATTGGTAAAAAAGCCCCTCCAATGAGAGGGAATAAAATCGCAACAACTAAAAAATATGAATTCATCTTAACTCCCTCCTAAAATACTTCTTGAATAATGACCGTGAGCAAATCCATAAATGGTTTTGGATACAATCCGAATAATACGCCAAGGACAGCATAAATAACGACAGGCTCTTTCATAGCTATTGCCACATCTTTTTTTGTATAAGTACCATAATTTCCTCTTTCTCCTGGAAAAAATGCTTTCATTGCAATTGGCAACAAATATCCCGCTGTTAAAATCGCACTGACTAATAAAAGAGCAGGCCCTATCCACCATATTCCTCTGATCTGGCTTTCCATCGCTCCTTGTGCCAAATACCACTTGCTTAAAAAGGCACTGGCTGGAGGAACTCCAATTAAAATTAAAGAGCCCATTACAAATCCCCACATAGTAACTGGCATGCGTTTCCCAATACCAACTAATTCCTCTACTCGATGTTTTCCTGTCCGATAAATGATAGAACCTGCTGTTAAAAATAAGGTATTCTTTGCAATAGAATGAAAAACCACATGCATCAAAGCTCCCATCATAGCAATCGGATTTAACAAGGCCAGTCCAAATAAAATATAAGAAACTTGACTCACTGTCGAATACGCTAATCTCTTTTTTAAAACGGGTTCCTTATACGCTAACATAGAACCCATAATAATCGTAATTAACGAAAGCACAATCCAAACTTCTTGAACCCACGTACCTTTTATAAAATCCACACCAACTCCATAAAAAATAACGCGACAAATCGCTAACACTCCCATTTTTGTAACATTTCCTGAAAAAAGTGCAGAAGCTGGAGCTGGAGCTACGGGGTGAGCTGTTGGCAACCATGCATGAAGTGGAAACATTCCTGCCTTACATCCAAACCCTAAAATCATAATAAAGACCATAGTAAGCAATAATGTTTCATGTCCCTTTACAAGTTCCATGTCCAAAAATCCACCTGCTTTAAAATCCATAGAAGTATCGTTTGTAAACTGTGCTAATACCGCAATTCCACTAAACCCCATAAACGCCCCTGCTACCGAATAAAATAAAAACTTTAATCCTGCTCCAATGGCATCTGCTGTCTGTGTATGCAAAACAAGTGCTACTAAAGAAAGTGTCATCCATTCATAAAACAAATACATTGTAATCATATTTCCCGCACAGCAGACCCCTAAAATAGCACCTAAGGAAACTAAAAAAAACATCGTATAACGCCTTGTATGTTCTTCATGTTTTAAATATACTTCGGAATAATTAGCAGAAAGTAACCACATAAATTCCGTAAGCAATAAAAACATACGCCCCAATTTATCAATCTTGAAATAAATATTAACCCCATCGATAATTTCAAACATAACAAGTTGATGCCCAGAATGAGCAAAGAAAAAAGAAGATACTAACGTAACAAGCACTACAAAAAAAGCATAAATACTCTCTTTTTTTCTCCCTCTCACCCACGGAATCACATATAAAAGCCCTCCTGCTATCATAGGAAGCAGGATTGGTATCAACAACGTAATATCACCTTTCATTTTTTACCTCCTACGCAAAACGACTTAATCCTTGCTCGATCATACGAATAATATAATAAGATCCAAAACCTAAAATAAAATTTAAGCTAATAAAAAGAGAAACGGAACTATGAAAAGAGATTTGATTTTGAAATTTGGCATCTCTCTCTCTTTTGTTAGAAGGTGTGTAAAGTAAAATCACTGCTCGCATAAAATAAACAGCATTTAAAATAGTGCTAATGGCTAATGCTGCCATTCCTATCCCCATTTGGATGGGCGATGCTGTAAAAGCTGCCTCTGCAAAGTATACTTTTGAAATAAATCCTGCAAACATTGGAATCCCAACCATAGAAAAAGCTCCTACACAAAATCCAATTCCCGCCATTTTATTTCGAATTCCTGCGCCTTTTAAATCACGAAATTCTTTGCTATCTCCCGATACACTAGAAAGCCCTGCCGTTGTTATAAATAATAAAGCTTTTGATGCAGCATGAGATAAAATATGAAAAACAGCTGCTATCATACCAGCTTGACTTCCAAAACCAATTCCCATATAAATATATCCAATTTGAGCAATCGAAGAATACGCAACCATTCTTCTCATATCATGTTCTTTTATAGCATTAAAAGATCCCATCATCATTCCTGCAATGGCAAAACAAAATAAAATATAATTGGTTCCGTGAGCCGTAATCACTTCCATCCCAATAACACGATAAAAAACCTTTAATAAAAGAAAAATATAGCTTTTTGATACAAGGCTCGATAAAATCGCACTGGATGCAGCAGTGGAATATCCATAGGCTTCTGGAAGCCATGTATGAAAAGGAAATAAAGCACTTTTAATTGCAATCCCAACACAAATCAATGCGATAATTACTGTGAGTGGGACTTGATATTCTCCTGTCTTTGCAATCGTTGCAATTTCTGTTTTCATATTACTCATCAGCAAATGTCCTGTTAAGTCATACAGCAAAGAAATGCTAAGCAATAACATTCCAGAACCAACTAAGCTCATAATCATATATTTTGTGGCCGCAACGATACTATGCCCATTATTTCGAATCATAATAAGTCCTGCGGCTGCAATTGTGTTAATTTCAACAAATACATAAGCGGTAAATAAATCGTTTGTATAAATTAAAGCTAGCATAGAACTCATTAAGAGACTTATCATCGTCCAATAAAGATTTTGTTTTGTCTCTTCCACTTCTTCTATTATTTTATAAAGCCCTCCTGCTAGGGATAAAAGCATAATAACACAGAAGAAAACAGCCATAAAGGACTCTAAAATCCCAATTCGAATTTCATTTCCCCAAGGTGCTGGAAAATGTCCCATATAATAAACATATGGCTCTTTTCGCATAAGCGCATCATAAAAAGTGAAAGCGGAAAGCACTCCTACTACCCCTAATAAGAAAAAGCAAAAACGTCTTGCTTTTTTTGCAGATAAAACAGAACTAAGAACACCACCTGCTAAGCATAATAAAATCGTAATAAAAGGAAAATTTTGTATTAAATCCATTACAAATCCTCCTTCTTTGCAAGCATGGCGATTTCATCAATATCCAATGTATGATATCTTCGATAGAGCCGAATTGTTAGAGATAGCATTAATGCGGTCACACTTACAGACACAACAATTCCTGTTAAAACAAGTCCACTCGGTACAGGGTTAATAAAGGATTCTTTTCCTTCTAACCCTTCTGCAATAATCGGTGCAACCCTTCCTGTTATATATCCTTTTGCCGCTAAAAATAAATAAACTGCTGTATCCATAATATTAAGCCCCATAATTTTCTTAATCATATTACGATTGAGTAATAACATTGTAAATCCAATGCCAAATAAAACAATCGATACGGTCTCATAATAATGATTCAATAAATGTTGTAACACCCTACATTCCCCCTTTTCGAAACAGTGTATAAAAGGCATACATCGTACAGGCAACAACCATTCCAACACAAATATTTAAAAGTAAAATAAATCCTCCACTTAAAATAGCCCCTGGCGTTCCAAGGGGAACGATACTTTCTAGATGATTCGCTCCTGTATAAAAAGAATAGCCTTTTGTACAAGCGTAACATAATAAAGAAACAATGGATATTCTAGAGAATGTCTTATAAGTAAAAAACCTCTGGATTTTTTTATAGCCAAATGCATTTAAATATAAAATAAGTCCTGCTCCTATAATTGCTCCTCCTGAAAAGCCTCCTCCTGGTGATAAATGCCCATTTAAGATAACATAAATACCGAATAGCATAATCGTTGGAACGAGAAAGAATGCAACTTTTTTCAAAATAGTATCTTCATCTTTCTCATAAATTTCCTCCGTATTCGCTTCTTCTATTTCTTCCTTTGTCGTATTTTCTTTTTTTACTTGATCCACTCTAAGGAGAATTAAAACAGCACAGGCCCCAATGAATAATACGTGAGATTCGCCTAATGTATCAAAAGCACGGTAATCTAAAATCATACCAGTTACAATATTCGTAGCTCCTGTCTCCTCTAACCCTTTTTCAATATACCGCTCAGAAACTTCATTATTGCTTGGATTATCTTTATTTCCAAATTCAGGCAAATAAGATACGGTCACTAACAAAATTCCAATAATAAAAACACAAAGAATCACTGCTGCCACTTGATAAATACGATTAAAAATTTTTACGCCTCTCTTTTCTGGCCATGTCTCATATCGTTTTGATAATTCTAATAATTCTTTTCTCAGCTCTTCATAATGGGCTCGTTCTTCTTCTCCATCGTTTGGTATTTCTGAAAAAGCACGATAAACACGATCTTCCACTGACACCCTTTTTAAATGAGCTTCGTATTTATCTGTTTCCTTTTCAACGATCCCGTCTTCCTCTTCTCCATTGACCCAATACTTTAACCGATACCATAAAGTAGATTCATATTTTTCATTCTTCTTGCTCATACTCCTCCTCCTTTAATGCATGAATTTTTCGCAATGTTACAAAAAATAGCACACTTGTAATGCCTGCACCTACTGCTGCTTCTGTGATTGCCAAATCTGGGGATTCTAATAAAATCCATATCATTGACATAATCAAACTATACGACATAAAAATAATAATAGAATTTAATAAATCTTTACTTAAACTAACTGCAATGGCACAAGCCAATAAAAACGTAAGCAATCCATATACAAATGGTGTCATCTCTTCTCCACCTCACATTCTTTTCTTACAATTTCCTGCTCGGATTCCACTTCTAATCGACTGATCAAATGACTCGATACGGGACTAGCAAACCATAAAAAACCAAGCACTAATAATAATTTTAACATCTGAAAAGAAAGACCACTACAAATAATAAGTGCGATAATAACGAGCAAAAGTGCCAGTGTATCAATAATTGCTGCTGCGTGCATCCGATTTAATACAAAATGAAAGCGATACACTCCATAAACGGCACAACAAGCAGCAATGACACCACCGAATAAAAAAAGCACTACAATCCCAAATCGTATCCATTCAAACATGACTCTTCTCCTTTCTCTCTTCCTCTCTTTGTTTTTTCCTCAAATAAAGAGACATATGAATCTTCGTCAGTACAATAACAGCTAGGAAACTTAACATGGCATAGACAAGGCATACATCTATTAAATATCCCTCTTTCAAATAAATCGCTAAAATTCCTATCATCATAATCGTCAATGTTCCAATCATATTAATTGCTACAATTCTATCCGCCATAGAAGGCCCTAAAATAGCTCGAAATAAGCATAAAATAACGAGCACTGCAAAAATAATAAGTGCTACAGTAAAAACAACTTGATAGGCATATAATAATTGGCTCATGATTCTTCCTCCATTTCTTTTAATAATTTCACAAAGCAAGAATCTTCTATTCCTTCGGATAATTCTTTATCAAGACAATGCACTTCATATGTGTTATCTTTTAAAGATACGGTAATCGTTCCTGGAGTCAACGTAATGGAATTGGCTAACGCTACTTTTGCATTTTCTGTCTTTAAATCTGTTTTAAATGTTATAATCGCTGGCTCTACTTCCTCTTTTAACGTAAAAATATAATGCAACACTTGTACATTCGCTTTTATAATTTCTCTTATCAATAAAAAAAGATAGCGAATTCCCTTTCCACATTTTTTGATTCGATTCCATTCTGTCTTAGGATTATAGTCCATATACTTACAAATAAACCAATAAAGCAGTCCAGACAAAAAAATTCCAAAAATCAAAATCTCTACGGTAATTCTTCCATTAAAAATAATCCAAATCGCTAGAAAAAATAAATACACCCTTATCACCATCTTTCTCAATAATATTTTCGAAATCCTGCTTCTTTTGTATACCCCATCTTTTCATAAAAATGATGTGCTCTTTCTCGTATCATTCCCGATACTAAAATAGCATAATAGCAATCTTGCTCTTTTGACCACTGTTCCATCGTTTCAAATAATTGCTTTGCAACTTCTTTCCCATGATAATTTTCGTCTACAATGACATTTTCTATTACAAGAAATTTTCTACAATCACCGTAAACATCTTGGCAACAAACTCCCATCACAAACCCTATCAGTTTCTCTCCTTCAAAAGCCCCAAACAGTCCATAGTCCTCATTCTTTTCTAATCTCCTTATCGTTTCTTTTAATTGCGTCAGACTCCCCTTTTCATCCCCTAATTGAACGAAAAGCTCTTGTAGCTGTTTCGCATTTTGCTCTGTAACAAATCTAATTTCCATTGGTTCTCTCCTTTTGATTTCCATTTTTCATCTTATATATAAAATATAACTAATTTCTCCTAATTTTTCCACATAAATTATGTATAAAATTTCATTTTTTTATTTTTTCCTAACATTATTTAGTTTTTCCGCCCTTATTATAGGGGTTTTTATTTTATTTTTTATCATATTTTTCTAAATTTACTACTCTGTAATGCTTTTTTCTATCATAGAAATCCTATTACTGTAACATAAAAATGACGAATTTTCCTATGATAAAAAAAATTAGCCAAAGTTTTACATCGTTTTCTCTTGTAAAACTTTGGCTAATAAAAATTTATCGATAATTAAAAGTAAATAAGATCATCTTCTGGTTTTTCTGCTTTTTCAATTCTTTCTGCATAAAGAACTGGACCTTTTCCTTCGTATTCCTCATTATATTCACATACGATTTTAGCAGTCAGCATAATCCAGTCACGATTTTTTACGCTCTTCATTGTGCTAGATTTTACATGTTCCATTTTACACATAATGCCTAAAAACTGAATATCATCTGCACAACAAGTCATAGCAAAACGTCCTGGAATAATGAGCCCCTTTGGAAATTCTGGTGGTTTACACACAATTGCTTTCATATGAATTTCTTTTCCATCATATCGTTCTGGATGATCCATTGCATCCATATACCAAATACCATAATCATCATCTTCCAATTCAATTTTTGGTAAATCCATATTATATGGAAGTGATTCTTCTACTGGTACATCATCATATCCATCTGCCATTTCAAACATTACTTGTAACTGACGATTTCCAGAACGAATCAGACGACGATAGCTACCGCGATCCATTTCTGGAGTGCAACGATTCATAATTACCATTTCGGAATATTTAAACATCTCTACTGCTAAAGAACGCATGTTGTTCATATAAACTTCAAACGTTGTAGCATCAACTAAAGCAATCGTCTGATAAAGTTCTAATAAGTTTGTATCTTGAATCGCATCAATACCATCTGCCACATTCCACATTCCATTGTATTCAATCATAACACGCTCTGGAGTATGTTTTTTCAATAGCTGTTTTAAATTTTCTTCTGTAAATTCTTCTTCATCTTCGATAGTTTCTATCACACAATTGGCTTCCTTTAGAATCTGATCATCATATTCTTCTTCGCCTTCTTCACAGGCAATTACCAATGTCTTTTGTCCATCTGCAAAATAATCTTCCTGTAAAGTATCTTGAATAAAAGTTGTTTTACCACTTTCTAAGAACCCTAGGAATAAATAAACAGGTATTTCCATCTTTTTTCCTCACAATTTTTATTTTTCTCTTTTTCTTATTTTTAGTTTTCTATTTTAAATGGAATAATTTTTCAATTTCGTCTGTCTTAATATTAGCTCCAATGACACAGAGACGTCCTGTATAATCTGGAGAACCTTCTCTCATTTCATATTCACCTGGAACTAAGTCAAAATAAATCCAACCACCATCTGTTGCTGGTAACATCCCTTTTGCACGAAGAATCATACCATAGGAATCATCCGCAGAAAGAGTTTTTAAAATCTCTTCTACATCAGAACGTTCAAACTTCTTAGGTGTCTCTGTTCCCCAACTTGTAAACACCTCATCTGCATGATGATGATCATGGTGATGGTCATGTCCACAGCCACAACCTTCATGATCGTGGTCATGATGATGTTCATGATGATCGTGTCCACAGCCACAGCCTTCATGGTCATGATGATGTTCATGATGATCGTGTCCACAGCCACAACCTTCATGGTCGTGGTCATGATGATGCTCGTGATGATCATGTCCACAGCCACAACCTTCATGATCGTGGTTATGATGATGCTCGTGATGGTCATGTCCACAGCCACAGCCTTCATGGTCATGATCATGATGGTGTTCGTGAACATGTCCACATTCTGGGCAAACTTCAACTTCTTTTAACAGATCTTGCATAAAGGAATCATTACGCTCCATTGTCTGTAAAATCTGTTTTCCATCTAACTCTTCCCATGGAGTTGTAATAATGGCAGCATCTTTATTTTTTTCCCTTAAAAGTTCTACTGCCTTCTCTAATTTCTCTTCTTTAATATTTCCTGTTCTGCTTAAAATAATGGTTCCTGCATTTTCTACTTGGTTATTATAAAATTCACCAAAGTTCTTCATATACATTTTACACTTATTAGCATCAGCAACTGTTGTAAAACTATTTAATACCATGTCTGTTCCATCTTGCACGTTCTGAACGGCTTTAATAACATCAGATAACTTCCCTACTCCTGAAGGTTCAATAATAACACGTTCTGGATGGTAACGATCAATAACTTCTTTTAATGCTGTTCCAAAATCACCAACTAAAGAACAGCAAATACATCCAGAATTCATTTCTGTAATTTCGATTCCAGCGTCTTTTAAAAATCCACCATCAATGCCAATTTCACCAAACTCGTTTTCAATTAATACAACTTTTTCACCTTGAAACGCTTCGCTAAGTAACTTTTTAATTAATGTTGTTTTTCCAGCTCCAAGAAAACCAGAAATAATATCAATTTTTGTCATTTTTCTATCTCCTATCTTATTCTATATTGATTGACTTTCTTCTATTAAGAGATCAATGTTTCATCATTCCATCTATCTTCAAATGCTTTTTCAGTATTTTATAAAGAAAATCTAGCTTTGTTTATCTAGCTCCAACCATATGTATACCACAAATTTCCCTTTTTCACAAGTTAAAGGCGAGAAGTTTTCTTGCATCTTTCCTCATCTTACCTTATAATTAAGTATTGCCAGCTATCTTTTTTCTAAACAAATGTTGGAAAAATATAGCTAATAACACAATAGAATCCCTTTATTTTTAACATTTAGGCTTGTTTCTATGTAGGATATAAAAATTAGAAAGAAGGTTAGCATATGCATCAGTGGACAGCTAATGAGAAAAAACAACTATTAACGGATATTCGCGTTATAAAACGTCTTTACAGTCGCGATATTGAACCATCAGAAATTGCAGATATGATGGAAACCGATTATGAATCTGTAGAATTAATTATCCAATTAATTGATGATGGATTTTATAGCTCTGATTTAGAACTTATGGAAGCCGCAATTATTCTTATGACTTCCACTCCTGATCAAGAATAAATAGAAAAATATATCAAGAAACCTATTTTTCTATGCCATGAGATTTCAAACATGAAATCATAAGAACAAAGTGTGCGCCCAACACTCTTTGCGACTTTCGGTCACTTTGAGCAACGTACACTTTGCCGCGCGCGAGCAATTTGCGAAGCAAAATTTTTCCCATTGCGAGCTGCGCATCGTTCGCACGTAGTGCTTTTTTATGTTATAGGATAACTCGCCTTGCGAGGAATTTCCTATAACATAAAAAACAGATAGTAAGTTTTACTATCTGTTTTTCTAAGTTTCTTACGTTGTATAATACGAATCAACATTATAAATATTTATAAGTAGCCATCAAAGATCTCATTTTAAAAAATATCTTTTATTGCATCGCTTCTCATTCATTATTTATTTGTTGTTAATAAATCTACCAATTCCTGTACTTTTTTCTCTGTACAAATGATTCCATGATTAAGCCAGATTCTAGAATCTACCTCATATACTTTTCCTGATTGAACAGCAGGAACTTTCTTCCATAATGGATCTGCTTTGATTTCATCATAACGTACTTTTGCAGCTTCCACACTTTCTTGATCAGCAGAACCATAACCAGCAATTAATATAATATTTTCTGCCTTTAAATCTGGAAGTGTTTCCATAGAAATAGCAAGATTTTCTGCAGTATCATATTCAACCGCTATTGGATCCGGTTGTAATCCTAATCCTTCTTCTGCATATAAGAAATCACTCATTTCATTCGCAGAGTATGGATACAAACGAATTTCATTTTTTAAGATACGAAGCATGGCTACTGTTTCATCACCAATTGCTTCTTGTAATTTTTTATTAGCATCTGCTAAGAATTCGTTATACTGCTCAATTCTAGCCTTTGCTTCGTCTTCTATTCCAAATACCGCACCAATTGCTAGAGTCGAATTCACTTTATCTTGTAAATTAAAGGCAATTGTTGGTGCAATTTTATTTAATTCATCATATACCGTTTGATCAAAGGAATCACGAATGACAATTAAGTCTGGTTGATAAGATAAAATCTCCTCATAATTTACAGTATTTGCCTCTTCATCTACACTAAGAGACGCTATTCCTTTTTCGTTCATCTCATCTTCTAAATAAAAACCCTCAAAATTTCTTCCAGCTAGAAAATCAATATCCAATGCTAGTAATAAATCTTCCATCTTAATAGAAATGACTCTTTGTGGATCTTTTGGTACGACAGTTGTTCCATATTTATGTTCTACAACTGCATTTCCCTCTTCATTAAAGGTAACACTTGCTGGTAATGAAAGAGAGGCACTTGCAACGGCATCCTTTTCATTTGTTGTACTCTCGGCACTTATTGTTCCCTCTGTTGTCTGGTTCATTGTGCTACTACTCGTAGAACCACAACCAGCAAATGCCATCATAGCAGCTCCTAACAGTGTCATTAACATAAACCCTTTTTTTAATTTCATATTTCTTCCTCCTTTTAGTTCCTTAAACTTTTTCTTCTCTATTCTATTTAGTAAACGGTTGTTACCTCGTATGGTAAGCATAGAGGTGCATTTGTTCTTGGATCATAAACAATATCCGCTTCAATTCCAAATACCTGTTTACAAATTTCCTGTGTCACTACATCTTTTGGACTTCCTTCTGCCACAATTGTACCTTTTTTTATTGCAACAATATGATCTGCATAACGAGAAGCATGATTTAAATCATGAACAATCATAACGATAGTTCTCTTATGTTGTTCATTGATTTTTTTTAATAGTTTTAATACTTCAAGCTGATGTGCCATATCTAAAAATGTCGTTGGCTCATCTAAAAATAGAACATCTGTATTTTGTGCAACTGCCATCGCAATCCATGCCCTCTGTCTTTGTCCTCCTGAAAGATGCATTAAAGAACGATCTTCAAACTCTTTCATATGGGTCATTTCTAACGCCCAGTCAATAATATCTTGATCTTCTTGATTCAAAAGCGAAAATCCTTTTTTATATGGATTTCTTCCATAAGATACTAGTTCTCTTACAGTAAGACCTTCTGGAGACTCTGGATTCTGAGGTAAAACTGTCAAAAGTCTTGCAATCTCTTTTCCTGGCTGATTATGAATGGATTTCCCATCTAAAATAACCGCTCCCTTTGATGGCTGCATAATTCTACACATCGTTTTTAATATCGTTGATTTTCCTGAGCCATTTGCTCCGATTAAAGCCGTTATTTTTCCTTCTGGAATCTGCACAGATAGATTATCGACAATCACTCTTTTTCCATATGAAATTTGTATTTCATCCGCATAAAGCTCCACTGTATTTTCCTCCTTTCTCAATCTGCTCGCATTAATAAATATAAGAAATATGGTGCTCCTACAATAGATACAACAATTCCTAGAGGAATCTCATTTGGTTGTACAATCGTTCTTGAAATAAGATCGGCGGTAGAAAGCAAAAGTGCTCCCGAAAGTGTTGCAACAGGGATTACTTTTTCATGTCTTGGTCCTACAAGTTTTCTCGTTAAATGTGGACAAATCAAACCAACAAACCCAATTGCACCTCCAACGGCAATACTTGCACCAGCCAAAGCAACTGCCATCATAAGAAAGATAAATCGTTCTCTTTTTAAATTTGCACCAAGACCAACAGAAACTTCATCACTTAATCTTAGAATATTCAACTTTCTAGAATGATAAAGGAAATAAGGGATAATAATGCATACCCATGGAAGCAATGCAATAATATAGTTCCAATTACTTCCAAATAAACTTCCAATTGTCCAAATATTAACTCGATTAAATTTCTCTGGTGATAATCTTGTTGTTAAAATCAGTTCAATCGCTTGAATTCCTGCACTTACACCAATCCCAATAAGCACAAGACGTATCGGGGAAATTGCTTCTTCCTTCTTATGAGAAAGTCGATAGATACAAAGTGCTGTAATCGAAGCACCAATAATTGAAATCACTGGTAAAGTAAAAATACCTATCAATGTATTCACTGGTGTCAAATAAATAAATAGCAAAACGGATAATCCCCCACCAGCGTTAATTCCTAGTAAACTAGGACTTGCCAGTGAATTTTTGGATACTGCCTGAAATACACAGCCTGATACTGATAATCCTGCTCCCACAAGCATTGCAAGAATTAATCGTGGTAAACGGAAACTAAACAAAATAAGTTCTTGTTGCTCTGTTCCTTGGCCAAATAATGTTTTTAGTGTCTCTTTTGGTGTTAGACTAATATAACCTGAATTGATACTAATCAATAAAACAGTAAGAAGTCCAATAATATGAAGCAATACTACTATGAGAAAACGAATATTTTGCTTATTCCTCATGCTATCTTCCTCCTTCACTTTTCATTGCCAAATAGATAAAGAATGGCACACCTATCATTGCTGTAATCGCACCAAGTGGTGTTTCAAATGGTGGATTTACAATTCTTGCGAAAATATCTGCCAAAACAATCAATAACCCACCAAGCAACATTGAATATGGTATTACCCATTTATAATCAGTTCCTACAAAAAATTTTGCTATATGCGGAATAATTAATCCCACAAAACTTACTGGTCCTACAATTGCTACGGAAGAACCTGTAAGAATTAATACAATTAACATTCCTTTTTTCTTAGTTCGTTCTGTCTTTTCTCCAAGATTAATAGCGACTTCTTCCCCAAGACTCAAAATTGTAATAGACTTTGAAATAGCAACAGAAAAAATCAATCCGATTCCAATCCAAGGTACTACCAGTCTTACTTGTTCCCATCTTGCTCCTGAAACTCCACCTGCATTCCAAAATGTCAATTCCTGTGACATTTTAAAAGCAATTGCCAATCCTTGACTAAAGGCACTAAATAATGAAGTAATTGCAGAACCTGCTAATGCTAAACGCATAGGAGTAGCTCCTTTTTTTTGCACAGAACTGACTGCATAAACCATAACAGTTGCACAAGCAGCTCCTAAAAAGGAAAATATAATCACCGTATTATAAGAAGCAGTTGGAACAAATGCCATAGCTATCGCTAATCCAAATCCCGCTCCTGAATTAATACCAAGGATAGACGGACTTGCCATTGGATTTCTTGTCATTCCTTGCATAATTGCTCCTGACACAGAAAATGCTGCTCCAACCATAATCACTGTTAAAATACGAGGAATCCGCAAATGCATAATAATGATATGTGCATCATTATTAGAGTCATATTGAGAAAATGCTTCTAAAATTGTCTTGATATTAATATTTTTTACACCAAGCCTCACTGAAAGTATGGAAAAGAAAAAAAGTAATATCGTAGTGATTAAAATAATTATGATCTTTTCTTTCATTGAGCGTTTTCCATTATTTTTTATACTTTTGATTTTTCATCACTCCCATCTAGTTAGTCATGACTAACATCAGTATTATAGTATGACGTCGTACTTGAGTCAAGAATTTTTTCTATAATGAAAAAATTTATCGTATATTTTCGTAATGTAATATTTTCTTGACACATTTTTATACACTGGCTAAGATATAAATAATTTACATAAAAGGAAGGTTATGATTATGATTACAATCAAAGATATTGCCAAAGCTGCCAATGTCTCAGACTCAACCGTCTCTATTGTATTAAATGGCAAGGCAAAAGAGAGAAAAATTTCAATACATACACAAAAAAAGGTGATAGAAGCAGCCCAAACATTAGGATATCGTCCCAATCTCTCTGCACGTAGATTACGTCAAGAGCTTCCTTGTAAGCCTTCTATCGCTTTATATTGGTCATCTGACATCTCCTTAATTCGTGTGATACAAGGACTAAAAATAGCATCCAATGAAATTGATATCGATTATGATTTAATTATTCGAAATTACACTCCTAGACAATTAAACAAAGAAAAAGAATTAGTTGTTCCTAATCTTTATTCTGGCATTATTATTTTAAATGCTACAGATGATGATATTGCTTATTTAGAGTCTCTTCCTTTTACACCTCCAATTGTTTTATGTAATCGTTTATCAAAACGCTATACAACAATATTTGTGGATTTTGAAAAAGCTGGTGAACAAATTGCAACGGTATTTAAAAAGAATCATCATTCTAATGTTGCCATTATGCTAACTGAAAATAAAGAACAGCATATTCCAAAAAAGATTCAATCTTTTTTGGAATATGCTGAAACAAAAGGGATCGTGATACAAAAAGAGCATATTTTTCGAAGTGAACGTTCTATTCAAGGTGGAATCTCTAGTGCTAAGGCTTTACTGAACTGCCCAAATCCACCAAAGGCTATTTTATGCTCCAATGACTATATTGCTTTAGGAGTCTGTTATTATTTTCAACAAATGCAAATAAAAATTCCAGAGGACTATGAAATATTAGCTCTTAGTATTGGAAATAGTGAACTTCTCCGCTATTCTTATCCACCGATCTCAACGATGGATATTCCTTGGGAAGAAATAGCAGCCCAGAGTCTTCACTTTCTGATCGAAAGCTTTCAAATAGGCTCTTATTCACCAAAACACATCGCAATTGACACTCCATTTTATGAACGCATATCCTGTCCAATTGATAAAATCCTATCTCCACGTTCTGATATAGAAAATCCAAATACATAAAAGCACTCGTCGCAATGTTTGTAAACATTGCGACGTTTCTTTTCAATGAAGGGCGAAGTTTTTTTATCATACACAAAAAAGTTGGGATGAAAAACCCCCCAACTTTTATTATAGAACCATATTTTTCTGTAGAAAATATAATTATTTCTATAACAAAGTGTGCGCCCAACACTCTTCGCGACTTTCGGTTCCTCCTAGCAACGTACACTTTGCCGCGCGCGAGCAATTTGCGAAGCAAAATTATCGTCTTTGCGAGCTGCGCATCGTTCGCACGTAGTGCTTTTTTTATGTTATAGGATAACTCGCTTTGCGAGGAATTTCCTATAGAGATTAGGGTGTCAAAAGACACGTTTGTAAATATTTGATTTTGTTTGTACCTTGAAAATTTAACACGAATTGCGTTAGAGCTTTGCTTTAGAACTGTCGGATAACGATTCTGCAGATGT
>DVIZ01000075.1 GCA_018710905.1 Candidatus Scybalomonas excrementigallinarum
AATGCCCAGAGCCGGAATCGAACCAGCGACACGAGGATTTTCAGTCCTCTGCTCTACCGACTGAGCTATCTGGGCAAACTGTCTAGTTATGCTAGACAGTTATAAATTATATCGTATTTTTATACAAATGTCAAGTTTTTAATAACTTTATTTGAATAATTTTTAAATTCTATGCTTCTTTTTTTCTTTTTATCAGGATAACCATCATTTGAGCTATTATTCTCTTCCTTTTTCGTTACTCTCTCTTCCTTCCTCTCTCTTTTCGCTTTCTTCCATTTCTTTTACTTTTTCAATGATAACTTCCATAATTTTAGGCCCTCTCATTTTGCTTACACGGAATTTTAAACCATAAGCAATGACAATGGCACAAGTACCATTTTTCGGAATCATATTAAGCTGATGATAAATCAATCCAGCAACGGTTTCACACTCCATCTGTTCTGGAATATCCACATCTAATTCTTCTTCTAACTTACTAAGCAATAAACTTCCTGCCACTTTCCAATGATTTTCTGAAACCTTTTCAAGCTCTGGACGCTCTGCTTTATCAAATTCATCATAAATATTACCTACGATCTCTTCTAACAAATCTTCTAATGTGACAAGCCCTGTTACCTGACCATATTCATCTACTACAAGGGCAATATGCTCTTTTCTATGTTGCATTTCTTGGAAAAGAGTATCGGCCTTTAGAGAATCTGGCACAAAATATGGAGTTTTCAATAATTTCTGCCATGGCTTCTTCTTATCCTCATCTTCACTTTCATTTAATAAGAACGCCTTAGCATTTAAAATACCAACAATATCATCTTCATCTTCTCCATAAACAGGAAGTCTTGAATATCCTGTCTCTGCAAATACATCCCAAATCGTATCAGCATCTTCTTCATCAGAAATCATAGTGATATCCGCTCTTCTTGTCATAATCGTATCGATATTAATATCATCAAAGCGGAATACATTTTGAATCCACTCTTCTTCTGTTTCATCAATCGTTCCTTTTTGACCGCCTAACTCTACCATCATACGAATTTCTTCTTCTGTTACATTTTCTTCTTCTGCTTCTGTATGAAGGCGTAAAATACGAAGAACTGTGTTTGTTGACAAAGATAAAAACCATACGACCGGTCTCATAACAGTAGCGATAACAGAAACAGGGGTACAAGCTATTTTTGCAAAGAGATATGGCTTTTGCATCGCAATTCTTTTGGGCACTAACTCACCTAAAATCAGTGTAAAGTATGCTAAAATAATTGTTACCAATACCATGGAAAGTGTGGATAATAATTTTAGCGGAATCGCATCAAAGCCAAGATCATTGATAACCCAGTCAACAATATAGCCTGAGAAGTTCTCAGCAGCAAAAGCACTACCTAAAAATCCTGCTAATGTAATACCGATCTGAATGGTTGATAGGAAAGCGGCTGGTTGTTCCACTAATTTTAGAAGCTTTCCTGCCTTTTTATCTCCTTCTTCTTGCATTTTTCGCAGTTTCCCTGAATTTAATGATAAAAGTGCAATCTCTGTTCCTGCAAAGAACGCATTTAATAAAATCAATATAATCTGTATCAATATTTGTTGCGGAATCGAGTCCATATTTTGTTTTCTCCTTTTTGTTATTTTATTCAAATTATGTTAAGTGTTTTTTGTTCCTAATTTCTTTTTTCTTTTCTAATCATTATAACCAATTTCTTCTTACTTTCATCACCATCGTTTTCTTTGATAGAAACACAAAAAGGCATAGTTCACCCTTGCCCATGTAAATGCAAAGGGTAAACCATGCCAATTCTTTTTTATCGTAATTATGAAATTGTTCCCGGCAGTTTCACTGTCAGAATCTTCCATTATTTTGTACTCCTTTAAATCTATTATTGATGTTTATAAATCAAATTATAACAATTTTTATTACTTTGTCAATAGATTCTCTTATATGGAATACTGTTATCCATGGAAATTTACTTTTCTTCACTTGTGTGCTTGTTTACATTTTTTCCATAGTTTTGGAACTTATGTTTCATTACTTGCATTTCATCGTGATCTAAAATAACTGGATTTCCTATACTTTTTGCAATACAGTATATTTTAGAACAATACTCTACTTCCTCAATGATGTTAAATGCCTTATCTAAATTGCTATCTCCACCTAATATTCCGTGGTTTGCTAGAATAACTGCCTTTCTATCACGCATTGCCTCATACGCATTTTTTGCTAATTGTTCTGTTCCAAAGGTAGCATACTCTGCAACTCTTACATCCTCGCCAGCAACAGCAACCATATAATGAGTTGGTTTTAATGTCTCATGTAAACAACTTAAAACGGTTCCATAAACGGTATGTGCATGGATAATGGCTTGCATATCATCTCTTTCTTTATAAAAGATACTATGCATGATCCATTCACTAGATGGTTTTTGTCCAGATTTTGCCTCGATGACATTGCCTTCTAAATCGATGACAACTAAGTCATCTTCTGTCATTTCATAAAAATCATATCCTGATGGCGTAATAAGAATTTTTTTCTCCTCAGAATCATAGATACTAATATTTCCACCTGTACCACTCGTTAAATTATAGTCTACAAGTTTTCTTCCATATTTTATTATTTCTTTCTTTTGGGCTTCTGTAAACATTTTACACCTCTATTCTACATCGATCCATTTTGAGTCATTGATTGCGCTTTTATAAACAGCATTGCAAATGCGTACAATATTAGCACCTTCCTCAAATGTTGGATACTTGTTATTTGATACATCTTCACTATAAAAATCAGCAATTAATCTTTGAAGGGAATCATTAAATCCATTGCCAAAACCATCTTTTATCACATTGGTTTGTGAAGAAACTTCGTTATAATATACTTCATTATTATTTTGTGAATTCCATCCAGCTGTCATTTTCGTTCCAGTAATTTCGTATGCAAGGTAATTGGAATATCCTTGGGATATTTCTGATAATACGACAGAACCAATTGCTCCATTGCTCAATTTCACATGTATCAATGCCACATCTTCTGAATCCACATGTACAACGGATTCTTTTTCCTCTGGGAACTCCTCTGTTGCATGCATCATTCCATCCTTTAAAACTCTAGTTGGATTAAAGTTTCCAAATAGCGCAGATACTTGAACAATTTTTAACCCTGTTACATATTGAATAATATCAAACCAATGGGTTCCAATCTCTGTTACCGCACGCATTTTTCCTGAAAGTTCTGGTATGTATCTCCAGTTATATGGGCTAGGTAATAAATGAAATTGCTGAAGATATCTACCATGAACTAAATGCACAGGGCCAAAGGATTCGCTTTGTACAAGTTCTTTTACTTTGGATGACATATTATGATATCTGACATTTAAATTAATGGCACACTTTAAATTTTTTGATTTTGCCAAATGCTCTAGCTCACTTGCTTCTTCGTCAGAAAAGCATAATGGCTTTTCACAAATTACATTTTTACCTGCTTCTAATAATCTTTTTACTATTTCATAATGGGTATCCGGTGGTGTACATATATGGACGCTTGTAACAGCTTCTTCAAACAAAATGTCCTCTGTTGTTCCATAATGTTCTACTCCCCACTTTTCGGCAAATTCCTTTGCCGCTTTTTCTGAGCGATCTACAATCGCATAAACTTTGATTCCACAATTTCTCAATGCCTCTGCATGAGAATGAGAGATAAATCCTGCACCCAAGATTCCTACTATTTCCATAAAGCGCCTCCAATCTATCCGATATTATTTTTTATTGTATACGATGAGAAGCTGGCTTTGCAAGCCTCTCACGTTCGTGACAATCGCCATATAGGAGCATAAATGCTCCCATATGCTCGTTGTCTTTTCGTAAACGAGAGCAAATGCTAGGATTTTAAAAAACAAAAATCCTAGCACCAATCTTTATCATTATAACATATCCAATCCCCTAGAATAAATAGGAATTGTATTTTATACCATATTATAATATTTTATTTGTTTTCAAATAATTGTTTTAATCCATCTTTAAATGGAGCTCTTACAATACCTTTTTCTGTTACAATGGCTGTAATCAGTTCAGATGGTGTAACATCAAAAGCAGGATTGTATGTTTTCACTCCCTTTGGAGCTACATAATCACCATTGATAATGGTAATTTCTTCGCCATTTCTTTCTTCAATTGGAATATCCGCTCCAGTTGCAATTGCCATATCAATGGTTGGTGTTGGAGCTGCAATATAAACAGGAATATTAAAATAGTTTGCTAAAATTGCAACGCCTAATGTTCCAATCTTATTTGCAGTATCTCCATTGCTAGCAATGCGATCGCATCCTACAATAACAGCATTAATTTTTCCTTCTTTCATGACTTCTGCTGCCATATTATCCGTAATTAAAGTAACATCAACACCTGCATTAAATAATTCAAATGCAGTTAATCTTGCACCTTGCTGTCTAGGTCTTGTCTCATCGGCATAGACTTTTAATGTCATTCCTTTTTCTTTTGCAAGATAAAATGGGGATAATGCTGTTCCATATTCTGATGTAGCTAATGCTCCTGCATTACAATGAGTGAGAACGGTATCGTTATCTTTTAATAAAGATAATAAATTTTCTCCGATTGCTTTATTAATGGCAATATCAGAATTATGAATGTCAATGGCTGCTTCTTCTAATTGTTTTTTCAATTCTTCTACAGAATCGCCAGTATAATTTGCCACAACCTTTTCCATTTCATGGATTGCCCAGCTTAAATTTACAGCAGTAGGACGAGCAGTTTCTAAATACTCACATTGTTTTAATAACTCTGCTTTAAATTCTTCTACTGTATCAATTGCAATATTATTAGCAGCAATGGCAACTCCATAGGCAGCTGTTACTCCAATGGCTGGTGCTCCTCTTACGATCATGTCTTTGATGCTGTCAAAAACACCTTGTAATGTGTTTAAAGTTACAAATTCCACTTCATTAGGAAGTTTTGTCTGATCAATCAAAATTAATTCTTTATTTTTCCATTCTAATGTTTTGCAATTCATTGTATAACTCCTTCTTACTTATAAACTAATTCACCTGTTACTTTTTCAATATCTTCTGCGTGTTCAGGGAACTTCTTGATCATCTCTTCTCTTGAACCGAAAATAAAATCATTATCCATATAAGAAGGTGACATAGTTGTTCCCATTAAAGTAAATCCCATTTTCCCACCAGGAATGATTCTAGCACCTTGCCAAACATTTTTCTTTACTAAAACTTGTGGAGTTTCTCCGTTTAATAAATCCATACCTAATTTATGAATTGATTTTTCTCCTGTTGCATCATCGATCTGAATAATTTCTACTGGATCTCCGTAATAAAAATGCCACATTTCATCTGCGGATAATTTATGTAAATGTGAAAAAGAGTTTTCTGTCAAGAAATAATAAATTGCGGATCCAACTTTACGATTTTCATAAGTTTCTTCGCTCTGATAAGTTTCAGCAACTAATCCCCCTTCTTCGCTAAGTGGAACTAAGTTTAATGTTTTAATAATATCTTCCATTGTTAACTGTGTCATTTACTTTTCCTCCTTTTTATATGAAACTAAATAAATTACAATACCGATTAATGTCATCAACGCTAAAAATAAGAAAATATTTGTATATGGTGTCATTTCTTTTTTATCTAATGAGATAATCGTTGTTTGTATAAATTTTGAATTCAATAAAAATGCTGTTATTGAAATTCCTAATGCATTTGCAACTCGAACGATAAAGTTAAAAATTCCAATTCCTGTTCCCACTTCTTCTTCCTGTAAAGTGGTAATCGCTCTTGTCAATAATGGTGCAAATGATAAAGCATATCCACCTGTAATAATTGTCAATACAATAATAACATAATTAACTCCAATATAGGATAGACAACCTCCTAATACAAATCCTACAATAATAAGAATTGCCCCTAATGTCAATGTTGGTTTCATTCCAATTTTATTAATAACTGAACCTGAGAATATCGCAATAATACCAGATACTGTATATGGCACAATATAAATAAGAGATACTTTTTCTAATGAATAATTAAATAGTGCTTGTAATAAAAATGGTGTAATAAATACTAATGCTACTTGAGATAAATAATAGAAAAATGTTGCACATAGTGTAATTACATAATCTTTATTTCCAAAAAATGTACTTGATACAATTGGATGTTTTGCTTTCTTTATATAAATGCTAAAAATAACGATAAGAACAATTGTTGTAACCAATAATATAATACTTGGATTTGATATTAAAAAGTTTACATTGATAGAAAAGATCGCTAATATCAAAAATCCAATATAATCCACATTGCTTTTTTGTTTTGGATTGTCTGGTAAACATTTTAAAATAACTGGAAATGCTAATAACGCAATAAATGGAATATAAAAAATACATTGCCATCCTAAGAAAGTGGACATGAAACCACCTGTTAATGTTCCAATTACTGTTGAAAGTGTAAAGCTGGCTGTGGAAAGCCCCATCCATATTACCTGTTCACTTGCTGGTAAGTATCGAGCAATTAACACTAAGTATAAAGCGGATGTAGAAATACCACCAACTGCTTGAATAAAACGTGCGATTACCACCACATAATAAGAACTCTGGAATAATAATCCAATGACAGATGGTACGCAAAATAATATAAGTCCTAATATCAATAATCTCTTTTCACTAAAGAAATCAGTAAAACTTGAAAATGCGAAAAATCCAATCGCAATACCAATTCCTCCTAAGGATGCAACCCAACTGGCAACATCTGTGGAAATGCTGAATTTTTCAACTAAAATTGGCGTGATTAATGTAAATGCGTTATCGATTAATTGCGTTAAAATTGTTAATAACAGAACAACTAAAATCGCTATTCTAACTCTCTTTAATTCTTTGCCTTGTAAAACTGCTTCCATTTTCCCGTCTCTCCTACAACTGCATAAATAATCCTTCTATAACTTTTGAAAACTTATCCTGTGCTAAACCAGTGACTCTTTCTAGTTCTTCATCACTCACATTAGACCCTAAAATTCCTGTAGCATAATTAGAAACACAAGAAATCGCTAATGTTTGTAACCCACAATAAGCGCTCATAATAACTTCTGGAACAGTAGACATTCCAACAATGTCACCACCTAGCATGCGAAACGCTTTAATTTCAGCAGCTGTTTCAAAACTTGGTCCTGTTGTAAACACATAGTTTCCTTTATGTAAAAAATCTCCATTTTGTCCTAAGACTTTTTGAATCAGATCTTTTGAATATGCATTTGACATATCCACAAATCTTGGTCCAAAGGATTCATCATTCTTTCCTCGTAAAGGATTTAATCCTGATAAATTAATATGATCTTCAATCACAACTAAATCGCCTGGTTTTATCTCCTCTTTCATAGAACCTGAAGCATTTGTTAAAATAATTGTTTCAATCCCCAACAATTTTAAAACTTTTATATACTCTGTGATTTCTTGAATTTCATATCCTTCATAATAATGAAATCTTCCATTCATACAAATAATCGGTTTTCCAAAGAGTTTTCCGATTACCATTTCCCCCTTATGAGTCGGTGCGGTTGACTGTAAAAAACCTGGAATTTCTGAATAAGATATGGTTTTCGTTTCTTCCATTTTTTTTACGATACCAGAAAGTCCGCTACCAACAACAAGTGCAATCTTAGTTTCTGGTAATACTTTTTCTTTCAGAAATTCTACGCTACAAATAACATCCATTTTTCCTCCTTATATGAGAAACAATCTTTCCTAAAAAAGTTTGTTTTCATATTTTCCTTTCTAATGTTCTTTTAAAATAATTGTGTTTAGACAAATTCACAATTATTTTATTGATGAAATTACCTTTCTAATCAGCATAATTCCTATATTGTAAACGTCTACGATCCACATTGTACAACATTTTTCCATAAAAATCAACAATTATTTCTTGTTTTTTGTTGTTTTATGTGAATTTTAGTTTTGATATGTTGGATTTTTGATGATTTTTGTTGTATTTATGTTGGATTTATGTGGGTTTCTATTCTATAAATATCTTTACATTTTTTTCCCATATGATATAATTTTTTATAAACTTTATGTTGAATTATATAAGGAGATAATTATTAGTTAATAAAAATATATATAAACATAATCAAATATAGTATAATATAATCATAGAAAGGTTGTGATTATATTGAGTAAACATTATAAACCTAATGAATTTGCAGAGTTGCTAAACGTATCTGTTATAACTTTACAAAGGTGGGATAATAATGGCAAATTAAAAGCGTTTAGAAGCCCTACTAATAGAAGATATTACACTTACGAGCAATATCTTGAGTACAAAGGTATTAATAAAGAAGATAACAATAGAAAAACTATTATTTATACAAGAGTTTCAACTTCTAATCAAAAAGATAATTTAAAAAATCAAGTGAAGTTTCTTAGACAATATGCTAATGCTAAGGGAATCATAGTAGATGAAGTTATTGAGGATTATGGCAGTGGATTAAATTATAATCGTAAAAAATGGAATAAACTTATTGATAATTGTATGCAAAATGAAGTAAATACAATTATTATAACTCATAAAGATAGATTTGTTCGTTTTGGTTATGATTGGTTTGAAAGATTTTTGTCTAAATTTAATGTAGAAATTATAGTTGTAAACAATGAAAGTCTTTCACCACAAGAAGAATTAGTTCAAGATATCCTATCAATACTTGATATTTTTAGTTGTCGCATATATGGATTAAGAAAATATAAGAAAAAGATTAGAGAGGATGAAGAAGTTGAAAAGAGCATACAAGATAGAGATTAAACCGACTCGAGAACAAAAAAATAAGATACATCAAACCATTGGTGTATCAAGATTTATATATAACTTTTATATTGCGCATAATAAAGAAGTTTATGAAAGAGAAGGAAAGTTTATTAGTGGAATGGATTTTTCAAAATGGTTAAATAATGAATATATACCTAATAATCAAGATAAAAAATGGATTAAAGATGTATCTTCTAAAGCAACGAAACAAGCGATTATGAATGCCGATAAAGCTTTTAGAGAATTTTTTAAGAAATCGAAAGGATTTCCTAAGTTTAAGAAAAAGAAAAATCAAGACGTGAAAGCATATTTTCCTAAGAATAATAAAACGGATTGGACTTTAGAAAGACATAGAGTTAAGATACCTACTCTTGGGTGGGTAAGACTTAAAGAGTTTGGATATCTACCTATAAACTCAATAGTTAAAAGTGGGACAGTCAGTAAAAAAGCTGATAGATATTATGTTTCCATATTAGTTGAAGAAAAAGATATTGAAGTGTATAAACCTACAAATGAGGGAATCGGAATTGATTTAGGAATCAAAGATTTCGCAATATGTTCCGATGGAGCAAAATTTAAAAATGTAAATAAAACTTCTACTGTCAAAAAAATAGAAAAGAAATTAAAACGAGAACAAAGAAAACTTTCAAGGAAATATGAGAGTTTAAAAATAAGAAATAAAAAAGAGAAAGGAGAAGCTACTCATCAAAATATTCAAAAACAAGTATCCAAAGTACAAAAACTTCATCAAAGATTAACTAATATAAGAACTGATTATATTAATAAAACAGTATCTTCAATAGTAAAGCAAAAACCAAGCTATATAACGATAGAAGATTTAAACGTAAGTGGAATGATGAAGAATAAGCATTTATCTAAAGTAGTTGCAGGTCAAAAGTTCTTTGAGTTTAGAACGAAATTAACTACGAAATGCAAAGAGAACAATATAGAACTTAGAATAGTTGATAGATTTTATCCATCAAGTAAGACTTGTAGCAGTTGTGGAGAGATTAAGAAAGATTTAAAACTTAAAGATAGAGTTTATAAGTGTAATTGTGGACTTACTATTGATAGAGATTTAAATGCAAGTATGAATCTTAAAAATGCTAAAAAATATAAGATAGCTTAAATTCAAAAGCACTTATATATGTACGGAGGGCTAACTTCGGAATTTAAGCCTTTGGAGAGCCATATCAAATCGTAGTAGCTTAGGCAAGGCGAGGTTCTATGAAGAAGGAAAAATCTCGATATGGGTATATTTGACCATATTTTGAGTAGCAGAAAAACTCTATGCTTGCAGAAGAAAGAAAAGAAATAATATTAAAGCAACTTTATGAAGAAGGTAAAGTTTTGGTCCAAGACTTAAGTGCCTCAATTAACGTTTCTACGGAAACGATTCGAAGGGATCTAAAAGAACTAGAAAATGAAAGTCTTTTAAAAAGAGTACATGGCGGAGCTGTTTTAACAAAAAAAATTAATGGTGAATTATCGGTTAATATTAGAAAAAATATCTTTCTTGACTCAAAAAAAATAATTGCTTCTAAGGCAATAAAATATATCGTAGATGGTTCTACTATTTTTTTAGATAGTAGTACGACTTCCATTGAAATTGCAGAAGAACTATTTCGATATAATCACCTAAAAGTAATTACAAACTCTCTTCTCATCGCAGAAATTTTATCTAAAAATATAAATATTCACCTTATATTAATAGGCGGTAACTTTAATGCCAAAAATTTCTCATTTATTGGATATGCTGCTCAAGAACACTTAAATCGCTATTTAGCTGATATTTGTTTTATTTCCTCTACTGGTGTCAATGAAATGGGATTACTAGTGGATTCTAGCGAAGATGAAGCTATTATTCGAAGACTTATGATTGAACACAGTGAGAATAAATATTATGTATTAGATGACACAAAATTCTATCGTTCTTCCACTTATGTTATTGGAAATTTAAATCAATTTACTGGAATACTAAGCAATAAGAAACTCCCAAAAGAACTCACCAATTCAATTAAACCAAATTCCTCTATTATTTTAGATGATAATTAAAGGGAATCTGTTTACTCTAAAAATAAAGGAGGTATCACATAACATGATCCCTCCTAATAAGATACGGTTATTGAAAAGATATTCGAAAATACAATTTCTTAGTACGCAAAAATGGAGCGAAAAATAATTTCTTATTTTTCACTCCACTTTATCGCATTTATCAATGCCGGCGACCGGAATCGAACCGGTACGGGAGATTAGTCCCGCAGGATTTTAAGTCCTGTGCGTCTGCCAGTTCCGCCACGCCGGCATAATGGATGGAGAAGGATTCGAACCTTCGAAGTCGTCGACAACAGATTTACAGTCTGCCCCCTTTGGCCACTCGGGAATCCATCCATTTCATATCTGACAGTTTCTTATTATACTAAAGTACAAGGCATATTGCAAGGACTTTTTTCATTTTTTTTAAATTTTTCTATCCTTTTTCTTTTCTGATTTTAAAATGTTACACTGACTAAAAGTATTTTAATCGATAAATATCTTTCATACATTTCTCCATTCTTTGTTTACAATTTATTTACTCATACCTTTATTATTCTATTATTAGTTATTGATACAAGCCTCTGTTTTAATTACAAAGAGGCAATGATAATATTTCCCTTCCCATTCATAGGATATATCAAATCCTCTTAAACTTTCTCCTGTTTTATAGTCTTCTAAATTGGAACTAAAACCAACAGCAGGATGAGAAGTTATAGAAAAGGTATAAGTATTCTTATCCTTGAATTTATAATCAATCCTTTGAGTCATGTTGCTTTGATACTTAAGTGTTCCTTCCTCTGTAAGAATAGAATCTTGAATCATTAATTGCTGTACACTTATACGAGAAAAATGGATCTTGATTTCACTTTCCAACTCTAAATACAAGAGTTCTTCCGTATTTTGAATGTATTTCTTCCAAGGAATCTGTTCGCTTATACTTTTTTCCATATACAAATAATATGGAATTTCCTTACCATTAACTGAAATAGTTACCATTGGCTTTTCTTTCTTACAGCCCGAAATTATCGTAAGTAAAAATAGGGTTAAAACAATATTTACTATTACTTTTGTTATTTTTCTAAGACACATCAAAAAATATTTACTTCCCATATCTCTGTTACCAATTATTTATCTTCGCCATACACTAACATTTGATAATGAATATGGACAATCATGTACTCTATGTGACATTAATGGTCCTTGTCCCCATTTTGAATATACCGTTATATATTTTATAGTACTTCCACCATTTGTATGAGAAACTGCAGAATGATCTGTATAATAAATAATATCATTAGATGCTATTGCTGTATAATTGGATACTCCAGATGCAATTTTAGTATAACTTCCATCAGACATATATAGTGATGGATCATTCATCCAATAAATATTATTAGCATCTCTTAAATACCAAGCATAAGAATGACAATTATATTTTGCAGTGGAATTAGAAATCAATGTAGCATTAGGATAAGCTTTTTTAGCATAGTCATCTAATTGTTTTCTTTCAGTTGCAGAAATTTCTCCCAGCGTATAAACTGTAACAGAGGAACCATTTGGTGTACGTACAGATAAACGTGGTGTTATATCACTATCCAAAATATATCCTCGAAGAAGATTGATTAAATGAGCTTGAACTTCATCAAATTCATTACTTTTATTCATCCTATTAAGAACTTGATTAGAATCATCCCTACTAAGAAATTCAGCTAATGCATCACATTCAACTTGAAGCTTCTTAAGTGCAGTATCCCAATCTGAATATGCAAAAAAATCAAAAAATAAAGGATAATCTAAAATAGCTTTAAGAACACCTTCTGTAGAAAGATTATCTAAAGTAGATTGTGGTATTCTACAAGCTTCTACTTTTTGATCATGTGTAGTATAAGCCTTCCAGATGGCACTTTCTGTTGTAATAGGATAAGCATATGTACTTATTTCTTTGCTATCTTCGCTATCAGCATAAATCAATATAGAATTTGAAACTAATAATGTTACAATTAATATTATTGAAAATATTTTTTTCATAAGAGCTCCTTTATATAATAGTAATAGAATTTACAACAAAACGGAGAAGTATATATAATGGATTTTATTTTCATATACCGACACTCTATTTCAGATACATGGACTTTATAACTGAACAAAGTTAGATATTTAATAGATTCTTAGTATAATCTTTTAGCTTTATTCAAACACATTATCCTAAAAGTACTTATAGTTTCCCCTCCTTTCATTAAAATACCAATAATAGAAAGACTATCTTCTCCATTTATTACTATTTTTGACAATATAATAAATTCAATATAAAATTATATTCAATTTACATATTTATAATTACAAATTATTATAAAACAGACCAATAATATGTGATATTATATGTTATTTATTGATATATGTCAATAAATTTTAATCTAAACATTATTTTTTCAAATTTTTCTATCCTTTTTCTTTTCTGCCTTTAAAATACAAGCACTAGTTGGAAGCATTTTAATGACTACTTCACCAGAATAAACATCATAGACCTCTTTTTCCATAGAATAAGATTCTTCTGTTGTTACAATCATTCGCTCTAATTGGTATTCTTCTAAAACACCAATCTGCCAAATAGGTACTCGCACCTCTTTTTCTTCCAAATGATTATTAACAATAACAATATATTTTTCTTCTTCTATAAAACGGCTATAGACAATAATTCCATACTCCCCATAAAGTAACTTTAAAGAACCTCGTTTCCATGCCTTTGATGATTTATGAATTCGTATCATATCACGGTGAAAAGCGATTAATTCTTGATCTTCTTGTCCCCAAGGATACGTTCTACGATTGTCTGGATCCGTCCAACCACAAACTCCCGATTCATCACCATAATAAATGGTAGGCGCTCCAACCCACGTCATCTGCATCACAACAGCCTCTTTAAAAACACCTTTATGAATTCCTTCACTGGCAGATTCTGGTCCAACAGTCTGTGTTCTTCCAACTCTTCCATTAGTTCTCGTTAAAAATCTAGAGTGGTCATGATTGGATAGCTCATTCATTGCCACTTCCAATGATTGGGTATGAAATCTTGACATATGGTGAGTCATAGCCCCTTGAAAAGAATCATAATTATTTTTTAAATCTTCTCGATATTCATCACTATGCTTTTCCATACCAGTTAAAAACCAAGAAACCGGCTCCATAAACGCATCATAATTCATGACAGTATCCCATTGATCCCCTTGTAACCAAGGAGCTGCATCCCCATAATGCTCAGCTAATATAATAGCATCGGGATTTGCCTCTTTTACAGCCTTTCGAAAATCTCTCCAAAACTTATGGTTAAATTCTCCTGAGTGTCCAAGATCTGCCGCTACATCAAGCCGCCAGCCATCCACATTATAAGGGGGAGATACCCATTTTTTCGCAATATCCATAATATATTGATAAAGCATATCCGATGCTTCATAATTTAACTTTGGTAACGTATCATGCCCCCACCAACCATCATAAGAAGAATTATAAGGCCATGCATTCTCATTGAAAAACTGGAAGAAATCTCGATAAGGACTGTTTTCATCTACATAAGCGCCTTTTTCATAGCCTTCTTGACGCTCATAGATACGCTCCCTATCAAGCCATTTATTAAAAGAGCCACAGTGATTGAACACACCATCCAAAATAATTCTCATTCCTCGTTTATGAATTTCTTCTACAAGCTTTATAAAAAAGGCATTACTAGCCTCTAAATTCTCTTTTTTTGTAACACGAGCAATATATTTCGTCGCTTTTGTGTTATCTTTCTCCCAATCGGGAAGGCAGTCTCCTTCTTTTGTAACAATGACTCCATAATGAGGATCTACATAATCATAGTCTTGAATATCATATTTATGATTGGATGGAGATACAAAAATAGGATTCAAGTATAAAACTTCTACCCCAAGATCTTTTAAATAATCTAGCTTTTCCATAACTCCTTTTAAATCCCCGCCATAGAACTCACGAACCCCCATGGAAGCAGGATATTTGTTCCAATCTTTTACTCTTATACTATAATCTCCAATGTAAAAATACTCTCTATCTTCTACATCATTACTGCTATCTCCATTATAAAATCGATCCACATAGATCTGATACATAACAGCCCCTTTTGCCCAGTCTGGAGTATGATAGCCGGGAGAAATCCGAAAATTATAATAATCCATAGGCTCATCCATAACACCACGACGGTTATAGTAACAAGTTGCCATTCCTGCATTAATTTCAAAATAATACTCTGTCTGATGTTCACTCTTTGGAATCACTGCTTCATAATAATCAAAGAGGCGATCGTATTCCACTTTCGATGCCTTTATTTTATGTTCCATTCCTTCGTTTTTATAAATAAGAAAAACAGTTTCTACATTCTCTCTTTCTGTTCGTATACGAACGCGCACATCTTCATCAATAGAAGGTTCTTGTGGGATACGATAACTGATAGAACCATCAGAAAAAAGGGCTAAATCGTTAAGCATTGGTTTTATACTTGTTGTATACAGTTGCACTTTTTGACTTTGATTTAATTCACTAAATGAAAAATCCATATCCATTCTATCCATCTCTCCTACTTTTTCTTCTTACTATTTTCTAAAATACTCTTTTATTACTATTTTATAACAGTCTATTTCTTTTCACAATGATTTTTCACATAAATTGGAAATTTTATACATTCCTAGCTCTTTTTATTTTTTAAGCAAACAAGGTATTTCTTATGAAAGAACAAAGTGTGCGTTGCATACTCTTAACGACTTTCGATAACTTCTAGCAACGCACACTTTGCCGCGCGGTCGCAGTTTACGAAGTAAAATTTTCCCCATTGCCACCTGCGCATCGTTCGCACGTAGTGCTTTTTTATTCTATAGGATGACTCGCTTGCGAGGAATTTCCTATAGAATAAAAAAAAGCCCTATGAGAAAAATTCTCACAGAGCTAAATTCGCTGCTTGACTCGTTGCTTCTACGCAAAATAAAAAGGACAGCTTCCGAACGCTGTCCTTTTTGGAGAAGGTATTTTTGTTACTTATGGGGTGTAGCAAAAACTATATAATGTATTGGGGGGGGTTACATTCTTTATTATAGCAACTTTTCAAATTAAGTGTGCACAAACTTCACAAAATTCGATTTTATTTTTTGTG
Source organism: Candidatus Scybalomonas excrementigallinarum (assembly GCA_018710905.1). GTDB lineage: Bacteria > Bacillota > Clostridia > Lachnospirales > Lachnospiraceae > Scybalomonas > Scybalomonas excrementigallinarum. Next base: position 15,979 of record DVIZ01000075.1, read on the forward strand.
CATTTTGAATATAACCATTTTTTTACTATATATTTTTCACAAGAGATACTTCTGATTTTCCCCCATCACCATCCATTTTGAACAATGACTCAAATTCTTCTCGATCAATTCTTTCTTTTTCTAATAATAAATTCGCGCATTTATGAAGAACATCCATATGATCCATTAAGATTTTTTTCGCATCTGCGTAGCAAGTATCAACAATTGCTCGGATTTCTTCATCGATTACTGTTGCAACCGCTTCTCCATAAGAACGCTGATGACCAATTTCTCTTCCAATAAAGACTTCATCACTATCTCCATCTGCGTAATTAATCATACCAATTTTATCAGACATACCGTATTCAACAACCATAGCTCTTGCTGTCTTCGTAGCCATTTTAATATCTTGGGATGCTCCTGTTGTCACATCATCAAAAATTAATTCTTCTGCAATTCTTCCACCGAGACTTACTTTAATGTCTTGAAGCATTTTATTTTTTGTGTTAAACACATTATCATTTTCTGGTAACGGCATTGTATATCCCGCCGCTCCAACACCTGTTGGAATAATGGATACGGTATAAACAGGTCCTACATCTGGGAGTAAGTGGAATAAAATCGCGTGTCCCGCCTCATGATAAGCAGTAATTCGTTTCTCTTTTTCTGGAACAAGACGACTCTTTTTCTCTGCTCCAATTCCCACTTTAATAAATGCTTTATCCACATCTTCTTGCTTAATATATTTTCTATTATCACGAGCAGCATAAATAGCGGCTTCATTCATTAAGTTTTCAAGATCAGCTCCTGCAAACCCTGCAGTTGTTCGAGCAATCTGTTCTAAATTCACATCTTCACTTAATGGTTTTCCTTTTGTATGTACTTGTAAGATCTCTTCTCTTCCTCGTACATCTGGTCTTCCAACCGCTACTTTACGGTCGAAACGTCCAGGTCTTAAAATCGCTGGATCTAAAATATCAACACGGTTTGTAGCCGCCATTACGATAATTCCTTCGTTGACACCAAAACCATCCATTTCTACAAGAAGCTGATTTAATGTCTGTTCTCTCTCATCGTGACCGCCTCCAAGGCCTGCACCTCTTCTTCTCGCCACTGCGTCGATTTCATCAATAAAAATAATACAAGGGGCATTTTTCTTTCCTTCTTCGAATAAATCTCGAACACGGGAAGCACCAACACCAACAAACATCTCCACGAAATCGGATCCAGAAATACTGAAAAATGGAACACCAGCTTCTCCAGCAACCGCTTTCGCTAATAATGTCTTACCAGTTCCTGGAGGCCCTACTAATAAAACCCCTTTTGGAATTCTAGCTCCAACATTCATATATTTTCCTGGGCTTCTCAAGAAATCTACGACTTCTTTTAATTCTTCTTTTTCTTCATGAAGACCTGCCACATTGTTAAATGTCACATTGGTCTGCCCTCCTGTTGTCATTTTGGCACGGCTTTTACCAAAATTCATCATTTTGCTATTGCCACCACCTGACTGAGCCGCCATCATATTGAATAATAGTAGAATAACACCAAATCCAAGTAAATATGGTAAAATGCTAAAAATAATGCTTGGACGATCTTCATCCTGAACGACTACTTTATCTCCAAGACCATTCTCATAGGCATAATCAGTAATCTCTCTCGTATCTGGCCAATAAAAACTTTCTTTATCTCCATTTGTTAGCTCCACATCGATTTTACCAGAAACCGACTCTTGATTCGGTTTTACCGTTACTTTTTCCACATTTTCTTGCTGGACATCCTGCTGAAAATTATAAAATTCATATCCTGAACGCAGATTTTTTGAAATATCACTAATAAAGATTGTGACAGCAATAATCAGGATGATAAATAAATAAAAGCCCCAATTGCTTCGTTTTGTCTTATTCACTTTCTCTCTCCTTCCATTTTTAATTTATTTTTTCTCTCTTATCTTATTTTCTATACGATAAAAGTAAAATTTCCTCTTTTTTATCCATTTCAAGAGACTATTCTTCTACAACACCAATATATGGAAGATTGCGGTAACGCTGTGCATAATCAAGACCATAACCAACAACAAATTCATCTGGAATCTCAAAACCTGTATAGTCTACTGTCACATCGTGAGTTCTACGATCTGGTTTGTCAAGCAATGTGCAAAGTTTTAAGCTCTTTGGTTTTCTTTGCATTAACACTGGCATTAAATAGCTAAGCGTTCTTCCAGAATCGATAATATCTTCCACTAAAATAACATCTTTTCCTTCGATATTTTCATCTAAATCTTTTGTAATTTTAACAACGCCTGAAGATGATTTTTCATTTCCATAACTTGATACACACATAAAGTCCATTGTAACAGGAACTGTTAATCTTTTTGCAAGTTCACAAGTAAAGAATACGCTTCCTTTTAATACACAAAGTAAATGTACTTCTTTTCCTTCATATTCTTTGCTGATGAGTTCCCCCATCTCACGAATTTTCGCATCTAACTGCTCCTCTGAGATCATTACACGAATTTTATCCATTTTCTTTCTCCTTTATCTTCTTCTCGTATTCAACAAGTAGAATCCTTCTTGTCGTAGTATCAACTTTATATTGGGCTCCAATTCGATAGCCAATTAACCAAACAACGCCTTGCTCGTCTAAAAGGACTGGAACTTTCTCTCGTTCCTCTCTTGGAATTTTTTCATCAATAAAATATCGCTTCAAAGATTTCTTCATGCCCTCTTCATTTAATGTTAGCTTATCTTGGCTTTTCCTCGTTCTCAGTTGAAGTCCACCTTTAATCTTATCATAATCAAACATTTTTTTGTAGGTATCTTTTGAAATTATTTGAGCAATTTTCTCCTGACTAGAAAATTCCTGTGAAATGTCTTGAATCTCCAGTCGTATTCTATCCCCAGATGGCTCAATGATCACTTCTTTTTGCCCTTGAAATCCCAGTTCAATTTCATAAGAAAAAGAGTTAGAATTTGGCACCTCATTTTGATCTTCCCACGTCAATTGAAGGCTTTGATAAACCTTTTTTGCTACAATTCCTTTTGGAAGATGAATTTCTCTTCCTGTCTCTCCTTCTAATAATTCTTTTAAGGACTCTATATGGATGGACTTTATGTTTTTCTTAGCCTCTTCCTTCCCTCCTTGCTTCTTTTGTTTCATTTCTAGAATACGAATAAAGGCTTTTCTTAAAACTTCTAATTGCATATACCAATGGTATTGTTTTATCTTCTCTTCCTCAATGATAATCTTTCTTTTTTCCTCTTTGACACACTGGATATAATACTTGTCACAAGTTTCCTTTAGAAATTCTGTTGCCCCTTGTAAAAGTCTTGCAGTAGTTCCAATATGAGAAACTGCCTCTTCATTTACTTCCTTAAGCATCGGTATCCATTGATTTCTAATTTTATTTCTTGTGTATATCATCTCTTCATTTGTCTCATCGATTTGATAAGAGAGATTTCTCTTTGTAAGATAAAAAAGCACTTCTTCTCTTGTTAGACAAAGAAGTGGTCTTATAATCCGATCTCTCTTTGGCAAAATTCCGCAAAGACCTTCTAAACCACTTCCCCGTACAAGATGAAAAAGCACTGTTTCCGCTTGATCATTTTCATGATGCGCTACTGCAATCACATTTGCATCTGTCTCTTTTCTCACCTGTTCCATTCGCTCATAACGACAGAGTCTTCCCGCCTCTTCTTCACTCAGTTTTTCACGTTTTGCTCGCTCATTTACATTTTCATGAAAGCAATAATAAGGTACTCTTAAACGCTCACATAACTCCTTTGTAAACTCTTCATCTCGATCTGCAAAAGCTCCTCGTAATCCATGATGAATATGGACAGCCAATACTTGAATTTCCTCTTCTTCTCTCATTCGACAAAGCATATCTAATAGGCATACGGAATCAGGTCCTCCTGACACCCCTACAATGATTTTGCTTCCTCGTTCGAACATTTTATGTTGTTTGCAATATTTTTTCACTCTATGGTACATATCAATTTCTTTTTCCTATAATTGCTCCTTATTCTTAATTCTTTTCTAATAGTAATTCATCTTCTCATTCATTGTACTAAAATATCATTCAAATAACAAGTCATATCACACTTCCCTTTTCTTATTCTCGCTTCCATATTCCAACCGTTAAAATAGTAATATCATCCCGATTCCTTCTCCCACCTAATTCCTGCACCCTCGCCATTAACTTTGTGGCCGCTTCTTGAGGGTTCAAGAGATCAAGCTTTAAAATTTCATCCGCAATAAATTTTTCTTTGTCAACAGCTGGCACTGCCTCCATCACTCCATCTGACAATAAAAAAATCATATCTCCATCTTGTATTTGCCACTCATAGGAATTATATTCTAAATTCGGAAAAATCCCTACTGGAATCGCTCCTCCTTCGATCATTTCCACTTGATTTCCCCGTTTAATAAAGGAGGATGCTGCCCCTACTTTACAAAAGACACAAGTTCCCTCATATAAATCCACCATACAAAGATCAAGGGTGGAGAAATTTGCCTCTGAAATCGGAGTCACTAACACAGAATTTAATAATCGCAAAGAATCATCTTTTGAAAATCCAGCCTCTAGTAACCGTTCTAGCAATTCTATTAACAATTCGCTCTTATCGTTGGCATGTTGCCCACTACCCATACCATCAGCTAACATAATCGCAAGTTTTCCAGGTTCGTATTCCAAAATTGAAAAATTATCCCCTGAGATATCCTCTCTTCTTCGGCTAACTTTCGCCATTCCTTGCAAATAATAAAAATCAGCCTCTTCTAAAAATCCATAGCTTTGAGACACTTTTCCAACAATGGTACGATTCCCACTCTTACTACGCACACGATATCCAAGGGCTTTTGATAAACATCTTGCCAATTCTCTCACTGTGAGCATCCTTCCTTTTTCAGAGTGGACAGTCACATAAATTTCTTTTCTTCCCTCTTGATTTTCCACACCAAGAATCTCTGATATTTGCACATGATTTTTTTTCAATTCCTCTACAATTCTCATCTGCACTTTTTGCGGAATGACCACAGACTCATGAGTCACATGAAAGAGATCTTCAATCATATTTGAGATCTGCTGAAATTGCCCTGCCATCGCTTCTCTTCCTTCAATAATTCGCTCATTATAGAGCATTTCTAACTTATTCATTTCATATCCATGTCGAATTTCCGCCGAAAAAGCTTCTTGTTTTAAACAATGGCTAAAAAAAGGGTATTCAGATAAATTTTCAATTGTTCCATTTTGTTCTGCCAGTTCTAAAACGGCCCCTGCTTCCTGATAGGCAAGCCTTGCTTCTTTATCCCAACAGTATCCGTTATATTCACAGCCTTGACACACCTTTTGAACGGTATGCTCTAAAATTTTCTGTCTTTGTTGTTCTCCCTGCCACTGCTCTGGCACACTCACTAAGGTTGTCCGAATTCTTCGAAAAGCCTCCGAAAAATCTCTTAACTGATTTCTCGTCTGTAACCATATCATCTCTTCCATTGATTCGCTCTTTTGCTGTGGTTTCGCTTGTAGTAGAAAGTTTCTGGGCAAAGCAAGAAAAAATGTCACAGAAAGAACAAACCCTTTCCAAGCTCCACTTTCCCAACCATTGGTCTCCCATAGAACAATTCCAAATACAAATGCCATTCCAAGCATACTTCCAAGTCGTCCTGCTTTTCTTAAAATACCAGCGCCAATTCCAAATAAGGCATAAAGGGCGATCCCTTGAAATAATGACTCCATAGGATAACCACAATAATAAAGTGTCCCTCCTAAAATCATGCCAAATAATGTTCCCTCTGCCATTCCAAAGCGGTAGGAGCTATAGAGAATACAAAATAACACAGCCCCTTGTTTTATAAGCAATTCCCATTCATTCGGTATTGCTACTCCGTATAAAATACCAGCACATAGCAAAATCCATCCCATGAGTTCTTCTTGTTCAATTTTTTCATGGCGATGATTCTCATATTCCATAGCCTTATTGACTAAAATAACTAATCCCGTGCAAATTGCTCCTTCTGTCACGGCACTGAGAATCACATTGCCATCATCGATTGTCCAAAGCAATCGGATCAACGTGACTCCTGCTATTACGATTCCCATAATTCCAGCTTTTTTATGTATAGACTCTATATGAAGCCCTTCCATCATTTTATCAATGATATAGGCTGTTCCCATAATACAAGCATATCGAATCGCCTGTTCTGTTCCTAAGCGAATAAAAATGCCTCCTATAATACAGATAAAAAGCACCACTTTCTCCATGAGCTTTCCTCCCACCGCCATAAAAAAAGAAGGCGCTAATGGATTAATTCCTGAAAAATTGCAAAGCCCTGTTAAAATCCCCAAAAGCATACGGGTGCTTGTCCCCATAAAATCCTGTTCTGCTACAAACTCTCTTTTTGTTCCTCTTCTCACCTGTTTTTGCATCTTTTGTTTTTGGTTATTTCGCTTCATTTTGCTTTCTACCCCCGTTTCGTTATTTTCCATCTATGTTCGTAAGAACGAATACATATCCTATCGGATCGTTTTTTATCATCCATTCGTACTGCATTATAGCGAACTTCATAGGAGGGATTTTGTCAAAACTACGGATCGAAAGGACAAAAATTTATCGACAACTTTTTCGGTCATAAAAACGACATATTTCTCTTGACAAAATTCAACGAATTAGCTAAAATGAACAAAGTTCATTTTAGTGAAAGGAGTAATTATTATGAAACGTTTTTTTAATTTCGCCTTCCTTTATTTTATTTTAGCAATGGTTGGCGGTGTATTCTATCGAGAATTTACAAAATTCTTTAACTTTTCTGGACGAACCACATTAGCTTTTGTCCACGTGCACCTTCTTGTTTTAGGTACTTTCTTATTTTTATTACTGGCACTGTTTTCCATTAATACGAATCTATTAGATCAAAAAGGGCTTCGTACTTTCTTAATTCTATACCAAATCGCCCTTCCTCTTATGGTTGTTATGATGGTAATTCGTGGTATCCTACAAGTTTTAGAATTTCCCCTTTCTAACAGTATGAATTCTGCAATCTCTGGTATCGCTGGTGTTTCCCATATTTTAATGGCGATTTCATTTATTGTGTTATTTTGTATATTAAAAAAATGCAAAATAACAACCATATCACAACATTAAGATAACTGGCTCATTATCTTTGTGCAACAAAAAAAGCTGTAACAAATCGTTACAGCTTTTCTTATTTAGTAGTAGCGGAAGGGAGATTCGAACTCTCGACACTACGGGTATGAACCGTATGCTCTAGCCAACTGAGCTATTCCGCCGCACCAACGAATATTAGTATACCCGATGGATTTTATTTTGTCAACATTTTTTTTAATTTTTTATTCTTTTGCTTTAAAAACAATTTCATCTTTATCTACTAAGTTCAATTTTTCCTTAGCCATCTCCCTTACATACTCATCCGTTTCCATATAGTCTTCTTGTTTTTCTAATTCTTTTTTTTGCTTTTCTTCTTCTTTAATCTGTTTTTCTAACTTGGCTATTTGGCGTTCATACTCGTCATTTTTCTTATTTAACTCGGTACTTTTAAATGCAACACCTGCAAATAAAATGACAATGACAAAGATGATACAATACACACCACTAGAATTTTGTCTCCTTCTTCTCTTTTTCTTTGCCATAATTTACACCTTCTTTCCTTTCCACTTTTGCCGTCTTTTCCTATGTACTATTATGAGGCCTTTTTTACACTTTCTCAAGATCTTTTTAAAGAAATTTCCAATTTTTAATGCGAGCCTAACAAAAAAAGGGCTTACTGCCATTCCATAAAAGATCATTCCCATTCCCATTCCTAGAATACAGTATGCCCGAATACTGCCATTATTATATTGATAAATCAACGCAAAAATTGAGAATCCTGTAATAATCCAAAAAATAAGATCTTCAATTGCAATCATAATATTATGATGGGGAATCAATCTTCTAACGATACGAAACCAGTCATAGAAGAATAAAATCATTCCTCCATAGAGAATGCTAAGATAAAAAAGATGCGCTTCTTTTAACAAGGATAGATTCATAACTCCTCCTACTTAAATAATCTTGATAAAAATCCTTCAGAAGAGCGTTTCCCGTTTTGAACTTCTGAATAGATGAGGCTATCGATTCTACCATCGATCTCTACTTCCCCTTTTTCTACCGTAAGACGTGTTACATGAAGCTCCATCCCTTTCATCATCAACATTCCCATCTCTGTATCTAATATAATTTCATTGGCATCAAAAGATAATACGTCTTTTACCCCTGTAATGATCCCATTACTCCGATTAACAAAAGATATTTTATGACTGCCTACAACCTGTCTTTCTTCCACGTTCTCGTTCCTCCTTTTCCTACGGTCTTCCGTTATAACTTAATATATGAGGAACTATTTTTGAATATGTTATAAATATTGATACATTTCTTTAGCTAATTCTTTTTTCACATTATCTTCTACCGATAACACTTCTACTGCTACTGTTTTATTTCCAAATTGGATTTCAATCTTATCCCCTACTTTCACAGCAACAGAAGCCTTTGCAGGTTTTCCATTTACAAGCACTCTACCTGCATCACAAGCCTCATTTGCAACTGTACGGCGTTTAATCAATCGGGATACCTTTAAATATTTATCAAGTCTCATAAAATCTTTCCTTTCTAACTTATCTTCTTTTTACAAACTATCCATCGTTTCCACACGGGACTTTCGTTTACTTCTAATAATGCACACTTTGCCGCGCGGTCGCAGTTTACGAAGTAAAATTTTCCCTATTGCGACCTGCGCATCGTTCGCACGTAGTGCTTTTTTATTTCATAGGAAATGGCACTTTTACAAATTAATATAACAAGGTATTTCCTATGAAATAAAAAAAGAAGCTGCCGTTTTTTCGGCAGCCCTGATATACCCATTTCCTATGCGTTGATAGCATCTTTTAAAGCTTTACCAGCTTCAAATTTAGGAGCTTTAGAAGCAGGAATTGTCATTGTTTCTCCTGTTCTAGGGTTTCTTCCTTCTCTTGCTTTTCTGTCAGTAACTTTGAATGTTCCAAAGCCAACTAACTGAATTTTTTCACCTTTTGCGAGTTCTTCTGCTACTACGTCTGTGAAAGCTTTTAATGCTTTTTCAGCGTCTTTTTTGGATAATTCTGTTTTTTCTGCAATTGCTGCAACTAATTCTGTTTTGTTCATCGGATTAGCTCCTCCTCTAAATGAATTAATATAATTATCATTATCACTACTGATAATCTCGAAAAGTCTTACACCACTATTTATAAACTGATATACTCCTTTTGTCAAGGATATTTCGGGTTTTTCCCTATATTTTAAAGGTTTTTAGGCATTTTTCTCTTCTTAATATTGTATACAAAAATCATCACAATGTTCCTATATAAACTCACCCCATTTTTTTACGTATAAAAACGATGAAAAACCCCTTCCTAGGAGTTTCTCACGTTGGCAGACGGTCGCATATATGAGCCTAAATTCTCCTCCACGGATCGCTATCTTTTCACAAACAAAGGGTGGCGCCCAGCTAACGATTTTTAGCTAGGTTTCCACCCTTTATCTTCCCATTTTTCTCTTTAATTTTCCAGTTGTCCACTTAGAAAATATACCATCATTTCTGCAAGCATCGCCTCTTGTTCAGTAATTGTTTTTTTATCCTCTTCTTCTAAAAATAGAACACACCCTGTCACATCACCTGCGGATATAATAGGATAGGCAAGCGCTACTTCTCCCACTTGGCTTTCTCCGATAAAATATCGTCCTTTTCTATTTCTAGCATCATATCGTCCTCTCTCCTCCATCAAATGCTTTAAGCCATTTCCAATCATCATATCATTGATTTGTTTCGCATATGCCCCATAAGCGGCGATAATGGTATCTCTATCACAAATGGCAACCGTACGTTTACACGTCTTAGATGCCGCTTGACAAATCTCCTTAACGACGTTTAAAAGATCACCCATTGGAGAATATTTTTTTAAGATAATCTCTCCTTCTTTATCGGTAAAAATTTCAAGCGGATCTCCTTCTCGGATTCTCAATGTTCTTCGGATCTCTTTTGGAACAACAACACGTCCTAAATCATCAATTCTTCTTACAATTCCTGTTGCTTTCATATAAAAATTTCCTCCATTTTACATTCTATACTATACATTCATTCTCAAGTCTAGTTTATACTAAAATTGACGTTAAATGTATTATCTGTAAAATGAAGGAAAATATTCATAAACTATTTGAAATTGTTTTCTTACTCGGCTGTTGTAGCCTCTCCTTCTGTGCTAACATTCTCACTTGCTGTCGTAGAAGAAGAACTTTCTGTTGTTTCTTCAGAAGCTGTTGTAGATTCTTCTGTCTGTTTGAATGTAATCTTAGCAAATGCCTTTTGATCCACATCTTTATCAAAATCCCATTTTGCTTCTAAATCTTCTGTCATTTTGCTATATTGTTCTGAGAAATATTGATTTTGTTTTTCTTGTAATAACTCTTCTTTCTTTTCTTTTGTTGCTTCTTTATCATTTGGATTGATCATCTTAATAATGTGATAACCAAATTGACTTTCTACAATACCGCTAACTTCACCCTTTTTTAACTTCATAGCAGCATCTGCATATTCTTGTACCGTTGAACCATCATCACCAAATGTATATTCAGAAGATTTATCAGCCTTATATTCTTCTGCCATAGCCTTTAAGTCTTTTACTGTATTTTCTCCAGCTTTAATTCTTGCCAAAGCTTCTTCTGCTTTTTTCTTTTGACTGGCTTTTTTCTTGGCACTATATTGTACTTCTTGTCCATTCTCATCTGTTGTGAATGTTTCAAATAATAAGTTATATGTTTTATACTGTCTAGCTTGACTATCTTCTACTGTAATATTCGCCTCAGAAATCACTTGTTCATGATATTTTGTTGCAAGAGCATTTTCTTCATAGATCTTTTTCAAAGTCTCTTCTGTTACCCCTGTCTGCTTTAAATCCGCATCACTGATAGATTCCATAAAGGATTTCACATTTGTATTAATCTGTTCTTGTTCTTCGTCACTTAATGTTAATTTTGCTTCTTTTGCTTTCTTGGATAACACTTTTACCATCTTAATCTGGCTAATTACATCTTTCTTTGTAACCTCTTCCATTGTTGCTTTTTCGCCATTTTCATCGTTTACTTCATAATCCCATACAGAAGAACCATACCATGCTTCATATTGACTCTGAATCGTCTTTGCATAAACCCATGCTTCATCTAAATAAACATTTTGTCCATCATATTTAAATAATACGGTTTCGCTATTACTCTTTGCTCCACTGCCACAACCAACGAGCAAGGCACCTGCCATGCACAGGCAAAGCACTCCTGCTAATTTTTTACTAATCCATTTTCTCATTTTTACTCTTTATCCTTTCTATTTTTGGAATAACTGAGATCTATTATATCTCACTCTCTCCTAATTCGTCTAGTATAGATTATGTTATCTTATTGTTTCCTAATGATACCCTTCCTGTTCAGGTTCATTCTCTTCCCGTAAAATCAAACTGTCGATATCTTCTATTACTTGTTCTACCACTCGTAACAATTCCTTCTTCGTTCCACCTTTCCAAGTATAAACAAAAGAGGCATCTGGCATTTGAAACTTCATTTTATTGCGATAGGATTCTCGTTTTAAAAGGGGATCAATTTCTTCTACTTTTACTTTCGCATTCTTATTCATTCCAAATAGAATACGATTTCCTTTTTGCTCTATTTGAATTAAAAATGCATGATGGGCTTTTGCTTTTAATAGCGCAACTTTTAATAAGTTCATAACCGCCATTGGTGGCTCACCATAGCGATCGAGAAGTTCATCCGACATGTCCGAATACTCTTCTTCTGTTTCAATACTTGCAATTCGTTTATAAAGCTCTAATTTTTGCATTTCATTTTTTACATAGGTAGCAGGAATAAAAGCATCGATCATAAGATCAATCGTCGTTTCAAACTCTTCAATCTCATCCTTTTCCCCTTTTAATTGCTTCACGGCATCATTTAACATCTTACAATAAAGGTCATATCCAATGGCTTCCATATGCCCTGATTGTTCTGCTCCTAATAAATTTCCTGCTCCACGAATTTCTAAATCCCTCATAGCGATTTTAAATCCAGATCCAAGATCGGTAAATTCTCGAATGGCTTGTAACCGTTTTTCTGCTGTTTCTTTTAACATCGTATCCCGTCGATACATTAAAAATGCATAAGCACTGCGATTGGAGCGTCCAACCCTTCCCCTTAACTGATAAAGCTGGGAAAGCCCAAGATAATTAGCATCATGGATAATCATCGTATTAACATTGGAAATATCAAGACCAGTCTCAATAATCGTTGTAGAGACAAGCACATCCAATTCATGATTAATAAACTGATACATAATTTTTTCTAACTGGCGCTCGCTCATTTGTCCATGGGCAAACCCTACATTTGCCTCTGGTACTAAGGTAGCAATATGTTCTGTAATCTCATCGATATTGTTCACTCGATTATATACATAATACACCTGTCCATCCCTTGCCATTTCCCTTCGAATCGCTTCTTTAATCATTTCTTCGTTGTACTCTAATACATAAGTTTGAATGGCTCTTCGATCGACTGGTGGTTCTTCTAGCACACTCATATCACGGATTCCGATCATGCTCATATGAAGCGTTCTTGGAATCGGAGTAGCACTAAGAGCTAATACATCCACATTCTTTTTTAACTGTTTAATTTTCTCCTTATCGGATACACCAAATCTTTGCTCTTCATCAATAATTAAAAGCCCAAGATCCCGATAATTCATATCTTTTGATAGCACGCGATGAGTACCAATGACAATATCGACCATTCCATTCTTTAAGCCTTCAATGGTTCTTCGTTGCTCCGCTGGTGTCCGAAATCTTGACATCATGTGAATCGTAATTGGGAAGTTTTTCATACGCTCTACAAAAGAATTATAATGCTGTTGGGCTAAAATAGTAGTTGGAACTAAAAATACGACCTGTTTTCCGTCAGCAACTGCTTTAAACGCTGCACGAATAGCCACTTCCGTCTTTCCATATCCAACATCTCCACAGATCAGACGATCCATAATCTTTTTGCTTTCCATATCCGCCTTCGTAGCCGCGATGGCATCTAACTGATCCTGTGTTTCTTCATATGGAAACAGCTCTTCAAATTCCTGTTGCCATACGGTGTCTTTTGAAAACGCATATCCTTCTTTTGACTGACGTATCGCATAAAGCTCCACTAATTCTTTTGCAATATTTTTAATTTCTCCACGAACACGGCTCTTTGTCTTCTCCCATTCGCTTCCCCCTAATTTATTGAGTTTTGGCTTTCGAGCAGAAGACGAAGCATATTTTTGTATCAGATCTAATTGAGAAGCTAAAATAAATAACTTACTTCCCCCTTTATATTCAATACAAATATAATCTTTTGTGATCTTATCCACTTCAATTTTTTCAATGCCTTTATAAATCCCTAAGCCATGCTTTTCATGTACCACATAATCACCGATAGCAATATCAGCAAAACTATTGATCTTGGCACCTGTATATTTGTTCTTTTTCTTAGCACTTCTTTTTTTCTTATCTTTTGCTGTAAAAATATCACTTTCTGAAATAATAGCAAATTTTAATAGCGGATATTCAAATCCATGGCTTAACCTTCCTTGGGTGATAATAATCTCCCCTTTGGATACAAATCCTTCTAACTTTTCTTGATAAGTTACAGAAATTTCATTCTCTCGAATATCTTCCGATAATCGCTTGGCTCTCGTTGAAGAAGGGGATAAGATTAGCACCTGATATCCCTTTTGACGATACATTTTTAAATCTTTTATCAGTTGTTCAAAACTATTGTTATAAGGATTGACTGACTTCACTTCCATGTGAAAACTGCTCTTTGGAGAAAAAAATGGAAATCTCTGAATGAGCATACTCAGTAAGACACAAGGTCGATTAGCCGTTTTTGCAAGCACTTCTTCATAGGAAAAGAGCACTTTTGCCTGAGAAGGAAGAATGTATCCTCCTTCTAATCGACTCATCATGCTCTCCCGAAATTCTAACTCATAGGCACTTGCTCGCTCTACCATTCTCGCTGGCTCGTCTAAGAAAAAGATCGCTTCTCCTTCTTCAAAATAATCCACAAAAGAAACGGTCTCTTCGTAAAAGAAAGGAAGATAGCTATCGATTCCAATGACGGAATGTAATTCCTCAATCTCTTCTTTTACTTCCTTTATCATCTTATTAAGACGACTATATGCTTCTTGCTTTTTCTCTTTTTTTAGCTTTAACTTTATGCTGTCAAATTCCTGCTCCATGCGAAGAAATCCTTCTTCTAATCGTTGTTTCGTCAACACATATTCATTTGCAGGATAGAATTCTATCTGTTCCATATTTTCAATAGACCGTTGGCTAGAAGCATCAAAGCTTCGAATAGAATCCACTTCTTCCCCCCAAAGTTCAATTCGATAAGGAGTCTCTTCTGTCAACGGGAAAATATCCAAAATCCCCCCTCGAACAGCAAACTGACCATGACTATCCACCATTCCTACCCGTTCGTATCCTAGTTCGACGAGCTGCCTTTTCATCTTCTCCATATCAAATACATCGCCAACTCGTACCTTAATAATATGATCCCTTAATTGCTGGATTCCTGTTAACCGATCCATAAGACCATCAATTGTCATAACGATAACAGCTGGCTCTTTTTTCGCAATTTTTTTCAAGATTTCCATACGTTGTTTTACAATGTTATTGCTATGGATATCCGCACTATAAAATAAAACGTCTTTCGCAGGATATAAATATACTTCCCGATCAAAAAAACGATAGTCTTCGTAAATTTCTTTTGCCTTTGTTTCATTATGGGTAACAATAATGCGATAAGGATAGTCTGTTCCAATGGTGTGGATCAAATGACATTTTTGTGTATCAATACACCCAGTAACTACCATAGGCGTTTTTTCCTCTTTCAAACTTGCCATCATCTCTTGACAGATCTCTCCTGTATAAAGCATTGTTTGCATCAAGTCCATCTTATTCCCTCCATTCTTTTCCAGACTCATCCCATTTTAACTATTTCTGTTTTCCATTATACGCATTCATAGCTTTATCTATACCATCTTTTAACATCATAAAGACTGCTTCACAAGCGCGATCTGTGGAATCTTCCACCTCTTGCATTTGTGCTTTTGGGAATCGACCTAATACATGATCTGCTAGATCCTGTCCAGCCATTTTTTCTCCGACTCCGATCTTGACTCTTGGAAATTCATTCGTTCCTAAATGTTGAATAATACTTTTAATTCCATTGTGACCACCGGCACTTCCTTTTTTACGAATTCGGAGTTGTCCAACATCTAAGCTAATATCATCAAATACGATAATAATATCTTCTGGAGCAATATCATAATAATCGGAGATGGCTCGAATACTTTCTCCGCTTAAATTCATATAAGTTTGTGGCTTTGCAAGAATGACTTTTTCACTTCCCATCATTCCTTTCCCCAAAATAGCCTTTTGTTTTTTATCAAAATCCATAGGAATTAAAAAAGCATCTGCAATTTTATCAATTGCCATAAAGCCAATATTATGTCTTGTAAGTTCATATTGTGATCCTGGATTTCCTAAACCTGCGATTAATTTCATTTTCTTTTACTTCCTCTTTTCTTTTTTTATACAATAAAATCCTATTCGTCTTTTACTATACGGTATTTAAGGTTTTGGTGCAAGGTCGTTTTCTTTGTCTTTAAACTGTTTCTCACGTTTAATTTCTCCCCATTTATTTTTCTTTTTACGATATCCAATAAAAGCGGTAATTCGAATAAACGCTAATAAAAAGCGGAAGGTAACCCCTTCTAATAAACACATAATAATGGCTTTTATTGCATCTCCAAAAGAAATTTCTAAACTCTGGGTATAAATTCTTAAGAAGAATGCTGTAATCGTCATAACCGCACTATATAAAGCGTATAGAAGGAAAAATAAAATCATAAAGGGAACATTAATGAGTCCTAACACCCCCGATAGGATAACCGTAATCAAGCCAAACAACTCAATGAAGGCAGAAAATAACTCATAGAGCCAATAATAGGGATAAGATAAAAACCCTAAGAAACCAAATCGAGGATTGAGACCAATTTGTCGGTACTTCATCATGCTTTGGAACAGCCCTAAATGCCATCTCCTCCTCTGTTTTGACAGATCTCCAATCGTAAATGGAGCTTGGCTCCAACAAATAGCATTTGGAGCATATCGAATGGAATACTTAATTTTATTATTTCTACAAAATACATGAAGTTTTACAATTAACTCCATATCCTCTCCTAATGTATTGGTATCATACC
This sequence comes from Candidatus Scybalomonas excrementigallinarum, assembly GCA_018710905.1. Classification (GTDB taxonomy): domain Bacteria; phylum Bacillota; class Clostridia; order Lachnospirales; family Lachnospiraceae; genus Scybalomonas; species Scybalomonas excrementigallinarum. Next base: position 32,323 of record DVIZ01000075.1, read on the forward strand.
CCCCAACAGCAACGACCATATCTTTCTTAAATAATCCAAACGCTCCTGATATAATTAAATTTCCGTTGAAACTATCAAGAAATATTCTAGATGCCAAAAAGGAACGCTCATACTCCATAATTTGCATACACTGTACAATGTTCCATGGCAACTTAAACTTTTTCACAACACCATTTTCGAATACGGCACACTGGGAGATTCGGATTAATCCACCAACAGCAATTACTGATTGATCCTCCATCAGCGGTTGTACGATTTTTTCTAAAGAATCTTTTTGTAAAAAGGAATCAGCATCCATACAGACAAAATACGGAAATTCTGATGCATTGATACCCATATTGATGGCATCCCCTTTTCCTCCATTTTCTTTTTTAATCAATGTAATCTTTACCTTTTCACTTTCACATTCCCAAATCTCTACCACTTTCTTACAAGGGATTGTAAGTCTTATGGGCCGATCCACACGGTGCATTTGAAACGCATCTACCATTACTTTTGTCGTCTCATCTTTCGAACCATCATCTACTACAATAATTTCATATAAACGATATTCCAAATTCAACAAAGAACGCACCGTATCCACTACCGTAACTTCTTCGTTATAAGCAGGAACCACAATGGAAACGGGAAAATAATACTGATGTTTTAATTCATTTTTAAGAAGATACATTCTCCTTCTTTTGTAAAGATAAGTCGCTCCCCCAATGACAGACGCAAATAAAAATGTGGCATATCCTATCAAATAGAGAAGAAAAAAAGTTCCAACTCCCTCTAGAATCCTCTCTATCAAAAGATTCATACTCATTTCCCCCTTTCTTCTCTCTCCAAATAGTACATCAATATTTCTTTTGCATATCGATCTCCACCATCGAAAACATCTTGCAACCCTTTTCGATCTAATCCAAGTGCCATAAGTGACATGGCTGCATTTTTTCGAATATACCAATTCCGATTAGAAAGGGATTGTTTTAATAAAGAGATTGTCTCCTTAGATGGATAATTAGCCAAGGCACTCATACTCACTGCGCAAATCTGCCAATCCGTTTTATCAACGCTTTTGGCATACCCTTTTAAAACGGAATCCATTGGCTCAAAATAATGAGTTCCAAAGTAACGAATGATAGCAATCTTTTCTTCTAACGAAATCTTATCTTTCATTAATTCTTCATAAAACTCTTTCTTAAAATTTGGGGAAACCATTCGAATATACTGAATGACTCCAAGCCGTAATTCCACTGGAAATCTTTTACTTTCTTGAAACAGTAACCTTGCTAGTTTTTCTTTGTCCCCTTGAAACGTAAGAAGACCATCGGAAATCAATTTATTATGATGGAACAATTGGCCGTTGCTCACAGTTAAATATCCTTTTAACACCGCTTTTTCATTTCCTGATGCATAAAGAGCACATAACACATTTTCTCGACAATAGACCGTTCCTTCTGGAAGATAAGAAATTAGAATTTCTAATAAATTCTCCATTCCTTTAATGGCGCCAACCTGATATTCTGCCATTAACTTGGCATAGTATCCTTGTTGGATAGAATCTCTCTTTTTATAAAACAACGCTAAGGAAATAAAGACTTCCTTTTGTTGTTCCAAATAGATATTTAACTCTTCTTCTCTTCCATCAAAAAACTCCTTTAAGGCCTGTTCATATGCCATAAGCCATGAAAGAGACTTAAGTCGTCTTATCCAATAGCGAGCGCGTCTGTTTTGCCCGTCTTTTTGTTGCTCCAAAAGCTCCATCTGTTTTTCTATCTCTTTTTTTACTTTCTTTTTATAGGACTCAATAAAAACTCCTTTTCGTTTATTTTCCAAAATATACAGCACATTAAACAAAACCAAACATAAACTAAGCCCCATATAAAAAATAATCATGACTTGTACATTATCTAGCATAATTTCTTCCTTTTCTAATGGTTCCAATACTCTTTTACAATAAAGTAAGATTCCTTAAATCTCTCATGGTACTCCTCTTTTTTCAATGGTTTTATTTTTACTTCCTCTAAATGCATTCCATTTTTCTTTTTCTCTTTTTCTATAATGCCTAAATAAAAATGATCCATTTTCCTCGACTCCACTCCATAATTTTCATAATAGTCATCATGAATCTCCATATTAGTCGGATCGGATATATTGATCAATTGCCAAGGAATTCGAATTTCTACAAAACTATCTCCATAGCAAAAATCCGATAGTGAATTATAATTTTCTGCATTTGGATTTCCATTTCCATACGTCAATTTTCCTGTTTCAAATGTTTTCATTAATCTTCGAACTGGGTTTCCCTGCTCATCAAACTTTTGCTTTTCCACTCCGATATTTTTTAGAATCATTCGAATAGCAACAAAATTTTGTCCATCCTTTTTAGGAACGACAATAAAAGGATCTTCATCTTGGATTTCCATCAAGTAATTTTCTCGAACCGGGTCATAACGCTCTTGCACAAGCAAACGGCTTTCGTTTCTTCCGTTTATTTCTAACAAGAAATCTACTGGACGGTCAAATGCTAACTTTTGTCTTTTCGCATACGTTGCACCAGATTTTTCTGTTAAATCAAATCCTATGTAAAAGGGATCTTCCCTTGTAAGTCCCTCTTTTTCCACTAGAAAATAAAGGGCTTCCATATCCTGTTTTTGATAAACTTTCATTCCATTTTGCTCTAGAATAAGTTCACTTTCTTCCCATTCTCCTTTGTCCCCATCGATATAACATACTTTCTCTTCTTTTCCTGATTCAAATGTTATTAAGCCATATCCCGTATTAGCAGATTGGACGTCTTTCCACATTCTTGTGCGAAGGATATCTACTGCATACATGGTATTCCACGTTCTCTGTGAAAATATATCTTTATATCCTTTTATAATACCACCAGAACACCCTGCATTCTTAATTGTCTCATAAGTTTTCACAAGGCGCTCTCCTTGTTCTTTCTCGGTTAAATGATATTGTTCTTCTTTTGTTGTTCCATAGTTGTTATCGCTTCCTCTTGCACTAGAATATCCAAAGGAAAGAATGACAACTGGCATCGTATGATACTTCGCTAATAGTTCCACATAGCCATCATACATTTCTTTTTTATCCACTTCTTTTAATAACGGTTGTAATTCCTTTTTTTGTTCTTTTGATAAATACCGATAAAACTTAGGACAAAAGTCATATAAGGCATAAGAAGCAAAGTAACCAGAATCTAACTTATCAGTAGATAAAATATGCTCCATATTAAGGCTTACATATTTATTGAGCTGACTTGCATATTCCTCATCGTATTCAAAGGGATCCATGGATGGATCGGAATAAAAAGTTACAAGCCTTTGCTCCCCATACTTACTTGTCTCATAAGAAACTAATCGTTCCATAAGATCGGCTAACATAACTTCAAAAGCATTCGCCTCGCCTGTCGTTTTAAAATACTCTCCATGAAAGGAGTTTCTCTCTCTTTCATTATGGTTTGTGTAAGCAATTGTTTTCACATCCCATTGAGAGCCAATGGCGTATCCAATGACCCAATCGGAAATATCTTTTCGATAAATACCATATCCTTTTATTTTATTTGTTATAATATTTTTATGCCCGTGAATCACATCTACAATGTCTCTTACATCTTTTTTCAACTGCTTATAAAACTCATCTCCATAAGCATCCTCAGAAGAATTAGAAGCATAATCGCTGACCCAAAGTCCTTGTAATAAATACAGAGGAGATTCATTTTCCTCATTATATTCATACAAAGCATTATAAAAATCATCGTCCATAATCGTTGGAACTTTTACTGTATTCGCACCAAGCTCTCCTATTCCTTGTAACCAGCGTAAATAATCTTCTTTTGTAGGCTTAAAATCCGTTGTATAAGCATAAGGCATAGAACTTTCTAATTCCACGCCTTTTATGATAAGCTCTTCCTCTTTCTCTCCTTTTTTTATATAAATCTTTTTATTTTCTGTTGTAAACTCTGCTGCTACTTCTTTGCCTCGATTCCAAGAAAAATAAATTCCATGATAAAAACTTAAATAATATCCAAAGAAAACGAGCAAAAGAACACTTGTTGCAACAATTAAAAATTTCTTCATGTTCGCTCCTTATTTCATCAATTGATCTTTGTTTTTGGAATCATGGCAATATTGATATAACGTCGTAATATTTTGATCAAGCCACTCTCCTCTTTTTTTAATAAACTGCTTTAACTGCGCAACGGACTCTTCATAGGATGTATAATTTCGGCTCACAGGAACAAGATAATTAAGTCTATCAGCCTTTGTTTGATCAAATAAATACCCATAGACTTCATAATTTCGATCCACTGCACTTCCTAAATAATCCACAGTATCATCAATCATAGAGAAGAGAAATTCCTCTGATAAATACGTTTTTCTCAACTTATGATATTCAAAAATAATATGTTCCACAAATCCTTTATCTTTGATAAGCATAGCAAACCACGGAGAGTCCGTTAATGTAAATCCATATTCTTCAAATGTATAGTTAATATAATTATCCGCTGCATTATTAAAATCCCATACGACAGTTTTTACCTTTCCTCGCAATGGCTTATAATAAAAAGTAGAAAATCTTCCCGCATCTACATTTCTAAAAAATTCATTGATAATAAAATATTGTACAAATGACTCCCGATCTAAATACTGTCGATATCCTTTCTTTGGATCCGTCAGATCATAAGAATAAAGAGCCTTTTCAATTTTACTAATATCATCTTCTACAAATTGAAGCCGCTCTTTTGTTAAATTTTTCTCTCCAGGATAGCGAAGGTCTAACCCTGATACATTAGATAAATATGTGTAATAAGTAAAATTATAGATAGGAGTATACATTTTCGACTTTCGATCCCAACGCACAATCCAACTGGTCTGTTTTGCTCCCTGTTCTGGATCTTTTAATTCAATCCTGCCCTCTCCATCGGTAATCGGTTCTACCATTAAATAGACTCCTTGATACACGCCATCTTTAAATAATTCACAAAACCGTACATTAGGCGCATAGTCCATAATGCTTCCTGCCACATTATAAATCAAATAATTTCTGATTAAGGTACGATCAAGACACGGACCATTTAATACCCATTTATGATGTTTTGACATCCCCATGACAACTTGTGGATTTTTCTCTCCCGCATCATCTACCAGTTCGATATTATAGGATTTTTTATCAAAGTCACGAGAAGAATTTCCACGATAACTAATCAATGCTTTGCTTTTTACCTTCGGAGTCTCTTTTAAGGAATTTTCCCCCTCTTCTTCATCGATAATTGTTATATTAACTGTAATCTCATCTTTTCCTTCATAAGTTTCATTTCCGATATGAGATCCATGCTTATCATAAATAGGCGTTCCTGGTACTGTCTGTCCTTTTGTATCAATTGTTACAATTGGAAGGTGGGATTTGAAATTTTTTTTATCAATTGCAAGAGAGGTTTCTTTCTCCTTTGGTGCAACCTCATGTTGATACACCCGTTCTGTTCCATCCTTTCCAAAGAAATAAAATAACATGGGAACAACAACAATAATAAAGAGTGTCCCAATATAAATACTTTTCCCTTTCATCATGATTACCCATTAATTTCATCACTTTGTGTGACCATATTGACATACTCCACGTTTCCAACTTGATACAGTCGTTCTGTAATGCTCATTTCTTTTGTAAGACTAGAATCATAATGTTTCTTTGTCATTTCATAAATAAATTCAGAAGAATTTGGTGTTGTATTTTTTACTTTCAACACTGCCTTTTTATTAAAATATTCAAAGACAATACTTTCGATTTCTCTTTCTTTTCCACTGGATGCACGAATAATTAATAAAATACGGTTTTCATTTCTCACTCTTCCTAAAAATAACAATACGATAAATACCGCTATGGTTCCAACAGATGCTACAAAATAATCTCCTACCCCACAACAAATCCCAACAATAATTGTCCAGAAAATATAAATGGTATCTCTTGAATCTTTAATAGCTGTACGGAATCTGACAATGGACAACGCTCCCACCATTCCAAGAGATAGCGCTACATTATTTCCGATAACGGTCATAACTGTCGTTGTTAAAATCGTTAATGTAATTAACGATACATTGAATTTCTTACTATATGCAGTTCCACTATGAGTAAACCAATAAGAAATATAAATGGCTAATCCTAGTACAATAGATACTAAAATATGAGCAATAATATCTTCGGCAGTTAATGCCCCCCCTTGCTCGATCATACTATATAAATAATCTTTCATGTCTTTCCTCTTTCTAGTGATTTTATTAATAACAATAATGCTTACTTACTCCACGCGATAGTGTATACTTACTAACCGATAATTCACTTTCATTGACCGATTTTAATAAATCTTTTATATAACTTAATAAAAATCCATTATATTTCACTTCCAAAATTACAAGAGCCGAAGGGAACACTGGATATTGTAATAATTCAGTGGAAAAAATATCAAAATTACTCTCTGTCGCTATCAGATTATGGTCAAATGTAATTCGAATCTTATTTTCTTTTGCTATAAATGCCTTCCTCTTATATTCAACAACCGCTTTTGGACGATAACAATGGATATTCATAAACCCAAACATTTCAATGGCAAATGGCTCGTCATAAGTAAGTAAGACGGAATAATTTCCTTTTAATAACTGTATCGCATCTTCTTTTCTTATTTTTAACGAACGCTTTTTTTGATACGCCCCTTGTTTTTGCTTCATTTCTAACACACCAAAATCGCTTTTCGGTCCATAATTTCTAAGACGAATTTTTCTCCTTATTTCCGTTCCATCTTCTTTTTCTTGGAAATCTCGATCGAGTAATGTATCAAAATAAATGGAACGAATCTGGTATCCATCCACCCCATTATGAGGATCTTCTTGCATCACTTGACTGAAATAATAAGAGAGCCTATAAAGCTGCTTTTGATTAATTAAAAATTTTTTCTCTTGCCTCAATACTTCATTCATTTTTTCCTCCTATTCTTTCTATTGACAAAAAATTAATGGACAAAAATATTGCTCAAATTTTTTATTGAATCATTCAAGTTCAAATTTCATATTTACTCGCTTCATAATAGAGTTTATATACCTTTATAGTATCGTATACTTTATAGTAGTACCATGTAAAAATATTGTCAAGATTTAATGCCTCC
>DVIZ01000076.1 GCA_018710905.1 Candidatus Scybalomonas excrementigallinarum
ATCGTTAATAGATACAAAGGTGTCTTTGGTAATAAAAGTTTTATGGAAACTCATTAGTCTTATATACTTTCGAGTATATTTGGAAGTGAATGTACATAAGAACCCAACGGCTTTAGCCGTTGGAGTGTCAGGCCAACAAAGGCAGGAACATATTCCTATAGCTGTTGGATGGGAATGCTTCGTAGCAGCATTACTGTGTTAAAAGAAGGGGAAGAAATGCCAAAAGATGAGGCAAATGCAAGTGGGGAAGGAAGAGAGCATACGACATACTTATGGAATTATAACCTTGTAGGAAGCATGGAATAAATAAAAATAGAGAAAAAAGCATAAAAAAAAGAACTTCATTTCGCTTTCAAAGTTTCCCTTAATTTTACAGGTGCTTTCGGGACTTATTTAATACTAAATAAGATGGGAGATAAAGCTATTGTGAAGTTCTAGCTTTATTATAGCACAGTTTTTCTGAAAAGAAAGTGGTATGCAAAAATCTTTACATTTTCTATATACAGTTTATGTAAGTAGTTCCATTTTTTTAAAAGATATGATAAAATAACTACTATCTTTACAATGAATGTTTAACATTAGGAGGATAAAAACATGGGAACAATTAAAATTGGTATTGCAGGCTATGGAAACCTTGGAAAAGGGGTAGAATATGCTATTAAACAAAATCCAGATATGGAATTAGTAGGCGTTTTTACTCGCCGTGATCCAGCAAGTGTTACTGTAAAAACAGAAGGCGTAAAGGTTTATTCCATGGAAGAGGCAAAAGAGATGGAAGATCAGATTGACGTTATGATCCTTTGTGGTGGTAGCGCAACAGATTTACCAGAGCAAACAAAAGAATTAGCAAATTACTTCAATGTAATTGATAGTTTTGATACGCATGCAAATATTCCACAACATTTTGCAAATGTGGATAAAGCTTGTAGAGAAAGCGGACATGTTGGTATTATTTCTGTTGGCTGGGATCCAGGATTATTTTCTTTAAATCGTATTTATGCAGAATCTATTTTACCAAATGGAAAAACTTATACATTTTGGGGAAAAGGAGTAAGCCAAGGACATTCTGATGCCATCCGTAGAGTAGAAGGAGTAAAACTTGGTATTCAATATACAGTGCCTGTAGAAGAAGCGTTAGAACAAGTGCGTTCTGGAGAACAGCCAGAGCTTACTACTCGCCAAAAACATACAAGAGAATGTTATGTTGTAGCAGAAGAAGGCGCAGATCTTGCGAAAATTGAAGAAGAAATCAAAACAATGCCAAATTATTTTGATGAATACAATACAACCGTAACATTTATGGAAGAAGAGGAATTTAAAGCGGTTCATAACAAAATGCCTCATGGTGGATTTGTTATGAGAAGTGGAAGAACTGGTGAAGGAGAAGCAACACACCAGATGATCGAATATTCCTTAAAATTAGATTCTAATCCAGAATTTACTTCTAGCGTTTTAGTTGCTTACGCAAGAGCTTTAATGAGAATGAAAAAAGAAGGAGCCGTTGGTTGCAAAACAGTATTCGATGTAGCTCCAGCTTATTTATCCCCATTAAGTGCAGAAGAATTAAGAGCACATTTATTATAAGGGTAAATCATAGTTACAGTTTTTAGAGACATTTATTTTTCTTTGATAAAAGAAGAGAGATAAATGTCTCTTTTTTTTCCATATCCACAATCGTTATGAAAAAAGATGAGAAATATGATAAAATAAGAAGCATAAAAATGATTATTGTTCTAGAAACAATCGGGAAGTGAAAGGAGAGAAGAGAAAGGCTTATGGGAAATGGTGATGAAAAAACGTTTGCTAGTGGAGAAATCGAAGTAGTTGTAAAAGAGGATACGGATCTTTTGAGTGAAAGTGGTGTACCAGTTTTTAAAGCAAAAAGAAATGATTCTTTTTTCATTTATTATGGAAAACCAAAAAAGATAGGGCATTTTAATGAACAATATTATGTCGTAAAGGGAAGAGCTTCTGCGGAAAAAGAGTATATAAAAGAAGGCAGTTTTTATGAGAAAAATTTTGCTGTTTATAAAGAAGAGAGAGACTTTTTGGAGGCGATGAGTGAGGCAAGACAAAAAGCTCGTGCTGATATCGAAAATGGAATTGCTATGAAGAAGAAAAAAGGTAAGATGAAAGATAATAAGATTCCAAAACAAGAGTTTCTCCAAATAGTTGGAAATGCAGTGGAATTTTATGTAGAGCCTTATGTGAGAAGATGTTCTATAGGGAGAGAGGTAAAAAGAGGGGTATCCGTTGACAGAAATAATGAATTAGATTATGTAGTATTACCTCAAAAAGAATCAGAGGGTATTATGATTTATAGTGTGAAATTAAGCCCAAACGCTTTTGATCCAAAAAGAGATGAAGAAATGTGGAAGGTTATAAGAATACAGCCGGAGTGGGAAAAATATCGGGAACGACAGTATGAGATTAAAGTGATTTCTCCTGAGTTTTTTGGATTAACAAGGGAGACGTTTCTCGATGAAGTATATCCAGAGTGGAGAACGGTTGTTAAGGAATAAGATAAGGAAGGAAAAAAAGAAACTATGATTACTATTACAAAAGAAAATTTTGATATTGGACAAATTTGCAATTCGGGACAATGTTTTCGTATGTCTCAAGTAGAAGAAAATACGTATTCCGTTATTGCCTATGGAAAGTATATAGAAGTGACACAAGAAAAAGGTTCCAATCAGCTGACATTTTCTTGTGATGAGGAAGAATTTGAAGCGATTTGGAAGGAATATTTTGATCTGAATGCCGACTATGGTGCGTATATTGCGTCGATTCCAGAAGAGGATAGTTATTTAAGAAAAGCCAGTGAGTTTGGGAAAGGAATTCGTATTTTAAAACAAGATCTTTGGGAAATGATCATTTCTTTTATTATTTCTCAGCAAAATAATATTAAAAGAATCCGAAAATGTATCGAAACCATTTGTCAAAAGTATGGTGAGGAAAAAAGAAACTTTAAAGGAGAAGTTTATTATGATTTCCCAACGGTAGAAAGGTTATCGATAGCGACGGAAGAAGAGCTTCGGGCTTGCAATTTAGGATATCGCAGTAAGTATATTGTAAAGACAACAAAGAGTATCAAAGAAAAAGAAGTGGATTTAGAGAAATTGAAAGAGATGGCGTTTTCATTGGCGAAACAAGAATTGTTAAAGCTAACGGGAATTGGTGTGAAGGTGGCAGAGTGTATCTGTCTTTTTGCTCTTCATCAGATGGATGGATTTCCGGTAGATACCCATATTAAGCAAGTGTTTGAACAACAGTATCCAGATGGATTTCCGTTTGAACAATATGAAGGATATGCAGGGGTCATTCAGCAGTATATTTTTTATTATGATTTGCTAGAAGGAAAAGCATAAATCGAGCAGAAGCGTTCGTATTTTTATCTATGCTAAGACAACAAATTAGAAGTGAGTGGGAAAAGAAAAGGAATCAAGTAGCCAATCGAAGAAAAATTATGTTATAATAACAAAAAGAAAAGCAATGTGTAAGGAGGCAAAACAATGACAATTGAAACATTACAAAAAGATATGATCGCCGCTATGAAGGCAAAAGATAAACCAAGAAAAGAAGCTATCTCTTCTTTAATTGCAGCAGTAAAAAAAGTGGCAATCGATGAAGGATGTCGTGATGATATTAAAGAAGAATTAGTGGATCAAGTGCTTTTAAAAGAATTAAAGACTGCAAAAGAACAAGTAGAAACTTGTCCAGCAGATCGTCAGGATTTAAAAGAAGAGTATGAAGTGCGTCTTCGTGTCATTGAAGAATATGCACCAAAACTTATGTCAGCAGAAGAAATCAAAGCCTGTTTAACAGAAAAATTTGCAGAAGTGCTTGCTACAAAAAATAAAGGACAGATTATGAAGGCTGTTATGGGAGAATTAAAAGGAAAAGCAGATGGAAAAGTGATCAACCAAGTAGTTGCAGAGCTTTGCCAATAATTATAAAATTTGTTTATAGAGTAATCAGCGAATTCTAACAACGATAAAAATGATGGAGATTCACAAAATATGTGTTTCATCACTTTTATCGTTGTTTTTTATTGTACCTATAGAGTTAATTCTTTATCAAAATAAAGATTGATTTTTTTTTATCATACTGGATAAAAGGATAAAATGAACTGTTTCTTCCTATTTAAATGGATTCATTAAACAGGAATTCCAAAAATATGAAAAAAATTTTTGGAAAAGTGTGAGTGATATCACGGTATTTTTAATAAAATGTTGTTATAATTTTAACAGAATGAGATAAATGATAGGAACTCACGAAGTGGGTTTCTCATCGTTCATCTTATAATTGTTAGAAATTTAACTTATAAAATAGAAAACATAATGTTGTAAGGAGTTACAAGAAAGAAGAGGTGAATCGCATGGGTTATCAGATGGATAAGCAAGCAATTAATAGATGTTTTTCTGAACTTTCTAAGGAATACATCATCTATGCCCCAAAATGCTATGAAGGAAAAGGAGCGTTTTCCGATACCGATTTAATTCGCTATGGAGAAGTGACGACTGTAGATGAAATCGAGTTTCGTGAGAAATCAAGATTTTCTTTTAAAGAGATCTTACTTCCAATTTCACAGACATTATTTTATTTCACAGAAAATGAAGTAAAAGAAGCGGATGGACCAAAAAAATCAGCCATTGTATTTTTAAGAAGTTGTGATCTTCATGCGGTAAAGCGTTTGGATGCTGTCTATTTAAATAACGCTTTTGAAGATTATTATTATAAAAGAATCCGCGAAAAAGTTCATTTTGTTTTAATGGGATGTAAGGAGTCTTTTGATAGCTGTTTCTGTGTTGATATGGGTACCAATCGTTCTGAAAATTATGATATGGCAATGGAAGAACGAGATGGAATGTTCTATGTGGATGTAAAAGAAGAACGTTTCAAAGAAGTATTTGCTTCCCAAGCGATAAAAGAAGAGGAAGTAGAAGTTTCTTATGTAACAGAGACAAAGACAAAAGTGCATATTCCAGAAGATTTAACATCAGCAGTTGCAAAAAGTACCATGTGGGATGAATACGATAGCCGTTGTATCGCATGTGGTCGTTGTAATTTTTCATGTCCAACTTGTACTTGCTTTACAATGCAAGATATTTTTTATACCGATAATGGAAAAGTTGGAGAGAGAAGAAGAGTACAAGCGTCTTGTATGGTAGATGGCTTTACCGATGTTGCGGGTGGGGGAAGTTACCGTCAGAAAAAAGGACAGAGAATGCGTTTTAAAGTGCTTCATAAAGCATTAGATTTTAAAAAGAGAAATGGGTATCAAATGTGTGTTGGATGTGGACGTTGCGATGATGTCTGTCCAGAGTATATTTCATTTTCTCATTGCTTAAACCGTTTAGAAGAAGGAATGAAGGAGGTTTCTGATAATGAATAAAAACGAATATATTCCATTTTTATCTGAAATCAAAGAAGTGATCAAGCATACAGATATTGAATACACATTTCGTATGGAATACAATGGGGAACAGAAAGTAAAACCAGGGCAGTTTTTTGAAGTATCCATTCCAAAGTTTGGAGAAGCACCAATTTCTGTTAGTGGAATCGGAGAAGGATTTATCGACTTGACGATTCGCCGTGTCGGTAAAGTAACAAATGAAGTGTTTGAACGTTATGTTGGAGATACTCTTTTCCTAAGAGGACCATATGGAAATGGATTTGATGTAGAAGACTATAAGGGAAAAGAAGTAGTTGTAGTAGCTGGTGGAACGGGGGTATCGCCAGTTCGTGGAATCATTGAACATTTTTCTCATAATCCACAAGATGCAAAAGGAATGACATTAATTGCAGGATTTAAATCCAAAAACGATATTTTGTTCAAAGAAGATTTAAAACAGTGGGATGAGACAATGAACCTTATTTTAACATTGGATAGTAACGGTGGAGATACTTCTTATAAAGAAGGTCTTGTTACTGCCTATATTCCAACGTTAGAATTACAGGATGTAAGCACTGCGGTGGCCATCGTTGTTGGACCGCCTGCCATGATGCGTTTTTCCGTTATGGCACTTCTTGAAAGAGGATTCAAAGAAGAGAATATTTGGATTTCTCATGAAAGAAAGATGTGCTGTGGACTTGGAAAATGTGGACATTGTCGTATTAATGACAGCTATGTATGCATTGATGGACCCGTATATAACTACACAGTTGGAAGTCAGTTATTCGATTAGGAGGGCAAGCGTTATGGATATGAATACAAAGAAACTAAAGAAAAATGCCTTTCGTGTGACTAAGGTAAGAGGAGTTACTGCATCAAGAATTCGTGTGCCAGGTGGTCATATGGATGCCAAGTATTTATCACAAATTCAAAAGATTGCAGAGACCTATGGAAATGGAACCGTGCATATTACAAATCGTCAGGGCTTTGAAGTGCCAGGAATCCGTTTTGAGGATATGCCAAAAGTCAATGAGATGCTTCAACCAATCATTGAAGGATTGGAAATCAATCAAGTAGAACCGAATACAGGATATCCTGCTTCTGGTACAAGAAATGTTATCGGTTGTATTGGAAACCGTGTCTGTCCATTTGCTTGTTATGATACAACCGCGCTTGCACAAAGAATTGAGAAAGAGATTTTCCCAAATGATCTTCATTTTAAAGTTGCGGTAACAGGTTGTCCAAATGACTGTGCAAAAGTTCGTATGCATGACTTTGGAATTATGGGAATGGCTCTTCCGATGTTTGAACCAGAACGCTGTATTAGCTGTGGTGCTTGTGTTCGTGCTTGTAAGAAAAAATCCACAGAGGCATTAAAGCCAGTGAACTTCCGTCCACAACGAGATGCGGATAAATGTATTGGCTGTGGAGAATGTGTATTAAACTGCCCAACTTCTGCATGGACAAGAGATACAAAGAAATATTTCCGTTTAACTTTAATGGGACGTTCTGGAAAGAAAAATCCAAGACTCGGAGAGGATTTTATTAAGTGGGTCGATGCGGATAGCATTGTAAAGATTATTAAAAATACCTATGATTACGTAAAAGAATATATCGATAAAGATGCTCCAGGTGGAAAAGAACATATCGGTTATATTATTGATAGAACTGGTTTTGAAGAATTCAAGAAATGGGCATTAAAAGATGTAGAGCTTCCAGAATGTGCACAAGTTTCAACTCCTGTGTACTGGAAGGGAATTAAATATTAGTCTTTATCGAGAGAACCTAAGGGAAATACGCTCTGTAACTTCCCTTTGTTCTTTGGAAATCTTTAGATAAGAATGTCAATAGAAGAAAAGCCCAACGATTTCTAAGGTGAAAGATCCAAAGAAATGGTTGGGCTTTTTCTTTATGTGTACAATGGTATTTTTCATCGTTTTTTTGCGGAAAAAAAGAGAAGAATTTTATGCTATTTCTGATTATTTGTGGTAAGATGAATATAGAAATCTTTGACGGAAAGGAGTTATTATCAGCGCTTTTGCCTAGATGATAAGGTTAAGAGATGGATTATAGATTATATATAGAGAACTTTGGAAAAATAAAATCAGCTAATATACAAGTGAAGCCATTGACATTGTTGGTAGGAGATAATAATAGTGGAAAAAGTTACTTGTTATCTTTAATATGGAAAGTACAGAACTTATATTTATTTGATTCGTTTTTCCTGATATTAAAGGAAAAGAAATCACGAGAATATAGTTTACTATATGAGAAAATTTTCTTGACAATAAAAAAAGCAATAGATAGTGAAGTAACAACATTTTCTGTTTCAACGAAAGAATTGGAAAAAATATGGAATTATTTATTTGAAAATGGAAAAGAAAAGTTGATTCGCAATCTTTTTAATTATAATAATATGGAAATTGGAAAACTAGAATTAGAGCTCGAAGAAAAGGAGATTTTTATTACTATTTCTAAAAAGATTGATAGAATCAGTATCAATTATATGGTTGAAAATGGAAGAGCTAGTGAGTTTTCTGCACATAGAGAGCGGATGGAAGAATTAGAGCGGAGAGAAGAAATAATTTTTTTAATAATAAATAGATTATTATTAGATGTTATCAGAAATGGATATGATGGGGAGGCTATTTATTTGCCAGCTGCTAGAACAGGCTTTATGTTATCAAAAGATATTATTAATCAAGTGGCAAGAAAAAGCACATTTGATTTAATGATAGGAAATGACGAAGGAGCGAAAGTAAATTTACAGCCGTTTCCGAAACCAATTATTCATTTTTTAGATTCCTTAGAGTCCCTTAGAATAGACAATGAAATTGAGTATGAAGGAATTGCTCAGATTGTACAATGGATAGAAGAAGACATGGTAAAAGGTAGGATTCAGTATCGGCAGTTAGGAAATAAAGAAATCCAATATGTGCCATATGGAAAGGAACAAGGAATTCCACTTCGAACTTCTTCTGCGGTTGTAACAGAGTTGACTCCTCTGGTCTTATTATTAAAATATGGGAAAATAAGAAGCCTTTGCTATGAAGAGCCAGAGATGTGCTTGCACCCACAATTGCAATTGGAGATGGGAAAATTATTAATTCGTCTTGTAAATAATGATATTAACATTATTACAACGACACATAGTGATATTATTTTACAGCATGTCAATAATATGTGTCGAGCATTTCGATTGGCCAATGCAGATGAAAGTGGACAGGTAAAAGAGAAATTAAATCAATTTGAATTAATAAAGGAAGATCTTATTGATATCAGTCAAGTAGCCGTTTATCAATTGACAGATCATGGGTCTTTTTCGACAGTAGAAGAGATTAAACCTGAAAAAGATGGATTCTATGTTCCAACATTTTCGAACGCACTTATGAATATTTTAGAGCAGACAACAGAAATTAACGATATTACAGATGAGGAGTGAGCAAGTGATTCCAGAATTTGTTCAAGAAAATTTGCGATTTTTTGATAAGACAAAATATGAAAAGATAGAGGAATATGGACAATGTTGTTTTTCTGAAAAAAGTAAAGATGGAAAGGCAACTCTTGTATGTCAGTTAAAGAAAGATGCCATTGCAATCAAAGAGCCCGATAAAAATGTTCTAACCTATTTATCAACAGAAAAGGGCGTACGGTCTTGTCCAGATGGATTTCTTTTTGTAAAAGATAAAGAAGAAAAATGGACATTGTATATTATAGAGTTTAAGAAAACACTCAATACTTCCACATATGATAAATCAAAATGGCAGTTTAAAATGGGAATTCATAATGCAAGAGCTATTGGAGCATTTCTTGGAATAGAAATTCAAGAAATTGTTTTATGTTCTTCGTATCGTGAGGAGACGATTTCAGAGCTCCATAAAAAAGTTGATCTATCAACTTTAAGAGCAAGCAATAGTTTATCTACCATAAAAAAGCAAGAAGAGTGGAAGAGCGGAAAATGTGAATTAGAAGTTGATAAGGTGAGACGAACGTATTGCTATAAAAAAATAAAATTAAATCAAAATGGAGTAGGGAATATAACATTATAGAAACCTCAATAAATGGGAGAATAAAGATTTTTTATTATAACTTTACCAAAAAAACGAATAGGTGTATAATTAAGAAATACTTTATAAGAAAGATACCATCTAATTTCTAGAAAGAAATGAAGGTTTTAGATCTGGTAACTTATCTTAGAATAAGAATAAAGAAAAAGATAGCATAGGAGAAATGAACATGAAAGATCAAAATTGTGGATATTGTGTAGGCGGAGAAGTATTAGCGAAATTTGGAATTCCTATTTGTGATTTAGACGTAAGCCAATTAATTTTATTTAAAGAACAGAGCAAACCAGGAAGATGTATTGTTGCTTACAAAGATCACGTAAGTGAAATCGTAGATATCAGTGATGAAGAAAGAAACCGTTTCTTTGCCGATGTAACAAGAGCAGCAAGAGCGATTCATAAAGCATTTGCTCCAAACAAAGTAAACTATGGAGCATATGGTGATACTGGTTGCCATTTACATTTCCATCTTGTACCAAAATATGAAGGACAGGATGAATGGGGTGGCGTATTCCAAATGAATCCAGATAAAACATATTTAACAGAAAAAGAATATGAAGAAATGATTGAAAAAATCAAAGCTTGTCTTTAAGAAGTATGAGGAATTCATAAGCTGAATTTCTTATAGAAACGATGAAAAGCATACGATGTAAGCTTTTCATCGTTTTTTTATAGGAAATTCCTCGCAAAGGGAGTTATTCGATAACATAAAAAAGCATTACGTGCGAACGATGCGCAGGTCGCAATGAGAAAAATTTTACTTCGTAAACTGCGACCGCGCAGCAAAGTATACGTTTCTAGAGGTAACCTAAAGTTGTAGTGAATTTGTAACGTACACTTTGTTTTTACTTGCATTATAAACTTATCAATGTTAGAATTTTACTGAAAAATAGGCGATAGAAGCCTTTTAAAATGAATGAAAAATAAACTTTGATAAAAAGAGATAGAAAGAGAGAAAAGATATGTGGATTGCAGATGGATGGAAAGATTATGAAGTGATTGATTCTTCTTGTGGAGAAAAGCTAGAGAGATGGGGAGATTATATCCTTGTTCGGCCAGACCCACAAGTAATTTGGGATACAGAGAAAAAAGATAAACGTTGGAGAAAGATGAATGGACACTACCATAGAAGCAATAAAGGTGGTGGAGAATGGGAATTTTTCGATCTTCCAAAACAATGGCAGATTCATTATAAAGAATTGACTTTTAATTTACAGCCATTTAGTTTTAAACATACAGGGCTATTTCCAGAGCAGGCAACAAACTGGGATTGGTTTTCTGAAAAGATTAAAAAAGCAAATCGTCCAATCAAAGTTTTAAATCTTTTTGCTTATACAGGAGGAGCTACGATTGCCGCTGCCAATGCAGGAGCTTCTGTTACTCATGTAGATGCATCAAAAGGAATGGTAACATGGGCAAAAGAAAATGCACGTTCTTCAGGATTAGAAGATGCACCAATCCGTTGGCTTGTGGATGACTGTGTAAAATTTGTAGAACGAGAAATCCGTAGAGGAAATAAATACGATGGTATTATTATGGATCCGCCTTCTTATGGAAGAGGACCAAAAGGAGAAATTTGGAAAATTGAAGAAAAGATTCATCCATTCGTACAACTTTGTACAAAAATCTTATCCGATGATCCACTGTTCTTTTTAATTAATTCTTATACAACAGGACTTCAACCAGCCGTTCTTTCTTATATGATGAACGTAGAAATTGTGAAGAAATTTGGTGGTAAAGTCGAAGCAGGAGAAATTGGTCTCCCAGTATCTTCAAATGGATTAGTGCTTCCTTGTGGAGCTTCCGGACGTTGGGAAAAATAAGGAAAGCATAAAAAATAGTTGTTATTTTAAGAAGGGAAGTGAGGAGATGGCAGAGATTCAAAAGAGAAAGCATAGAAAAATGGTTTTTCTCTTTCTTTTATTGGCTGGAGCAATTTTCTTTCTTCTTCCTAAAACAATTTATGCAGAAACAATAAACGAAGAGAAAAGTGAGTTAATTTCTCCAGTTACTTCTATCTATGGAACAAAAGTTTTGATTATTAAACCGAATGCTCCACAGTTAAAAATGATAGAAGGAAGCAGTCAGCAACTTTATTATCAGGTGTTGCCTACTACTGCTTTAAATCCAAAAGTGACCTTTGCTACTTCGGATAAAAAGGTAGTATCCGTTGATAGCAAAGGAGTGATGAAAGGGTTAATGCCAGGGCGTGCCATTATTACTATTTCTAGTACCGATGGAAGTGGAGTTCGGACGAGAGTTACTGTTCAAGTGACGAAAAAGGTATCAAGAGTGAAAAATATAGCACATCGTGGGATTGTAGATGTGGCACCAGAAAACTCTATGGCTGCCTTTAAAGCAGCAGGTGAGAAAGGATTTTGGGGAATTGAATTTGATATTCAGACTACAAAAGATCACCGTTTTATTGTTATGCATGACGCCGATATTGCGCGTATGACCAATGGAAGTGGATATGTAAAAGATTATACAAGGTGGGAGCTTCGAAGGTATAAGATCGATAGTGGAGAAAATTTAAAAGACTTACCTACCCAGAGGATACCAGAGTTAACGGATGTATTAAATCTTTGTCGAGCTTATAATATGGTTCCCGTTATTGAATTAAAAGAGGTTCAAGTGTCAGAACTAGGGGAATTTTTGGCTATATTAAAAAAATATGATTTAGAAGATCGTGCGGTTGTGATTTCTTTTAAATTAGAGCTGTTAGAGTGGTTAAGAAGCCAGTCAGAGACACTACAGTTGCAGTGGATAGAAAAGAGTATGTCCACCTCACATATTACTTTATGCAGTTCAAGAAAAATTGATATCGATACAAAATTGCATGGAGTAACAAGGGAAAAAGTGCGATTTGCCCATGAATTAGGTGTGGCAGTCAACTGCTGGACTATTTTAAAAGATACCGAATATCAAAGGATGCAGGATGCAGATGTGGACTATATTACGATGGATATGATTCCGCCGGCACTGCGATAGAAAAGATAAAGAAAGTCTAAGGAACGAAAGTTCTTTAGGCTTTTTTAGTTTTTCAATAATAATATATTATAATTTAATAGACGTTGTTATATTAAGTAAAAGATATATAAAACAGTAAAATAAAAATATCATTAAAAAGAAAAGTGTATTTTATTGTTAAGAAAATATTAGAAATATATGTAAATATAGAAAATATAATAAATTTATAGTATAATATTAAATAGTTTCTTTGTAGGAAAGGATATCTATAGGATTTATTCTTCTTTTGAGCATTTAATATTAAAAAAATTCGAGAAACATATCTTTAAAAAAGTTGTCTAATGAAGTGTGTTCATAATCCAGGGTATTATTATATTCTTATTAAGATGAATATATTCGAACTCGCTAAAAAGAATAAAATTATTTCTAGATTTTGCAGAACATAATAGAGATATGATTTTCAATATATTTTAAAAATATAAACAATATAGGGGGTGTAAGAGTGAGATTATATGGAGTTTAGATAGAAATTGTAAGTAGTATGAGGAGGAGAATCAATGTTTTGTCCAAAATGTGGAAAGGAAATAAAAGATGATAGTGTATTTTGTGTTTATTGTGGAAGTAAAGTGAACAATATAACAAATACAGCAGAAACAAAAGAAGAGAACGAAGAAATTCTATGTTCTCAAATAAAAGAAGAGTGTATACAAGAAAATATAATAAAAAAGAATAGTAAAAAGAAAGTACTGTTAGGTGGCGGAATTGCTTCGGTAGCAGTTATTGCCTGTGTGGGTGGAGCTGTTTTCATGACATCTTTTTCTGGAAATTCAGAGAAAGGAGCACCAGTGGCAGAAAGTAGTGATATTACAAATACTTCGAAAGAAAGGGAAGCAAAGGCTATAACACAAGAAACAGAAGAACAGAAGAGATGACCTTGAAAAAAGAAGTGCAATCTTTGAATGAAGGGAATTCTATTGAAAAAATATCTTTATATGAGGAAAACTATAAAGTTGGAAAGCGAGATACCTCTAAGGTATGGAATGAAAAATTATTTTATACATTAGAAGATGTTAATGAAAAAAGTAGTGCTGATGGGAAGATTAATTCTTATAATATTGAAAAGAAGCAATTAATGAATAAGGATACAAATAATTTAATTGAGTATGAGGTGTATCGAAATCCAGAAACGAATGCCTTGAATAAAATTGTTAGTATTGAATATAAAGATACGATACTAGAAATTACCGATTATTACTATACTGATGAAGGAAAAGTAAATTTTATTTTTAAAAGAGAAGATGTCAATTATGTTCCAACATATGCTACACCAGATAAATCTGGTGAACGATACTATTATGAAGATGATACCTTGACCAAATGGAGAATAGTCAATAATGGAATTCAGACAAACTATATGATTGGAAAAAAAGAAGAGGAACGAGGAAATAATGTAGGCACGAATATATTGTATAAGGAGCTAAGTCAGGAGAGAAAAAAAGCTTATGATGAAACAGAACGTAAGATGCTAAATGCCGCATATAATACATACCATGTTGTGCAAAATGCGAAAGGCATTAGTCGTATCGTTGGTTATATTTATGATCAAAATGCTAGACCGATAGATGGAGCAGATGTTCATTTATATTCAAATGATTATGAAGAAGAACTTTACACTGTGATGTCGGATCAAAATGGAAAGTATTCTATTACAATTCCAACGGATAAAAGGGAATATCGATTAGAAGTAACAAAAGAAGGATACACACAAACTGTATTATATAATATAGAACAGAATATGCAATTAATTGGTATTTATCAAGAAAGCATTTATTTATTAAAAACAAACCAAGAAGCAATCTATAATATTCAGTTAGTTATTTCAGATAATCTATAATATTCAGTTAGTTATTTCAGATGCGTTTAATCGAGCAGATAACTATGATAGTGATTATGGAATGAAAAGATTGGATTATGCGAATTTGAATCTTCGAAGAGGAATCAATAATCGGACGGGTGATGTATATAGAAATGTAATGGCAGATGAAGAAGGAATTGCATATTTACAATTAGAGCCAGGCATGTATACGGTAGAAGTAATTAAGACAGGATATGAAACGACATTTTATACGATTAGCGTATTAAGAGATGGAATGGTAATCCAAGTCAATACAACTCCGATTTTAAATGATGATGAAGTGAGAATTATTCTTACATGGGATCAGAATCCAGAAGATTTAGATTCTCATTTATTTACTCCATATGATAGTAGTAGTGAAGATACAACTTATCATATTTATTATAGCAATAAAAGTGATGCTAATTTGAATAATTTGGACGTAGATGATATAGATGGATATGGTCCGGAAACAATGACGATCAATCATCTCGGCAATGGATTGTATAAGTATTATGTTGTAGATTATACAAATTCTAGTAATGGCAATCCAACCTCTTATGATATGTCATACTCAAATGCTACGGTTGATATATATACATCAGCGGGGTTGATTCAGACATTTCATGTACCAATGAATCGTTCAGGGGTTGTTTGGGAAGTATTTGAGATTCGAAATAGAAGAATCGTTCCATTACAGAGATACTATAATACATTAGATAAAGAGAATACATGGTGGGAACATAATGAATATGAAGAGATATACGATGAAGAGGAAATAATAGAAGATTATGAGACGGATTCTTCGACTTGGAATATGAAAGATGACATTCAGTATATAAGGGATGTATATGCTTATACAAATAATCACATAAAAAGTTATGAAAAATTTGATGCGACAAGTGAGATTACAGATTATGTATTTGACGATAGTACATTAATAAAAGCAGTCATAAAAAATGATCTGGATTTAGAAGATATATTTGATGGAGATGTTGCAGTAGAATATTATTATGGTAATCCAGATTATAGTGGAGTGAATGAAGATAAAAATAACTTGATATTTGCATTTGTAACAGTAGATAAAAAGGAGGAATATCGTTATTATTTCAAAGAAGGAAAAATTATTCGTTATATTGGGCCGGATCATGTAGAGCATGATTTTGAAGGTGGAGAGAGTATATACGATAATGGAGGACTTGGAGTAAGTGAAGTGTTTGCAAAAGGAATGTTAGAAGTAGAGCATTGCTTTGTATAATGAGATTCATTTAGGATTATTCGGAGAAAATATAAGCGATAAAATATTATTTTATCCGATAATAGGGGGAGAGATTTTAAAGAAAGAACAGAAGAAGAGATGTTGGAGATACCGAGAGGTGTAGCAAAATGATATGATGATATTTAGTATATAGCGAATTATATATGAAATTCTTATATAGAAAAATGGAAGATTGAGAGGAGAGAAAAATGAAAAAAGCTAAAAATATAATAATTATTTTATTAATATGCATTTCTTTTTGTACCATTAATGGTAATAATATAAGAATAGTAAGTGCCTCCACCAAAACTGCAACGGCAGCTGAGATTAAAAAGGCAAAACGAGCATATAAAAAGTTTTTATCTTCAAAAGGAAAATCGTATGAATTTATGCTGGCTGATTTGGGGAATAATGGATTACCATGCTTAATAATAGGAAGTGATCCTATAATATTGGGTGCTTCAGAACCGATTTATTCAGGTGTAGGAATATGGTCTTATAAGAATGGAAAGGTACAATTTATTGATGGAATTTCAGGAAAGAGTCCAACAACTCCAGTTTATTATAAAAAAGGTAAATTAATTGTATCAGGTAATATAGAAGCACATGAAACTACACAATATTATATTAAAAACAATGAACTTTGGGGAGATGGCATTTTTGATGATGTTTATGAGGTTTTAAAGTATCAAAGATTTACATATAATTCGAAGTTTGAACATAATCCAGGGATCGGGACATCCAATGACTTTGTGAAGTTTGGTAAAAAATTAAGCGATAGTGAAGGAGAAGCTTATTATGAGAAAATGTATTCTGGGGCAAAGCAACTCAAATTATTCAAGAATACAAAGGCAAATCGCAACAAGTATTTAAAAATTTCTACTAGAATTTCTACTAAAACAAAAAATATTCCATATATAAGGAAGGTTTATAATTTTACAAATTAAGATTTGAATAGGAGTGGATTATATTACAATGGATATGATTCCACTAGCTCTTCGATAAGAAAAAAATGAAATAATAAAAAAAGAAACAATCGCCCACAAAGTGGTTGACTTCAGTAATAGGGTTTAGAATTACCACCTCATCACTCGCCAAAGTTCAGAGGTGGTTTTTCTATGCTTAAAACATTATGGCCTATAATAAATGTTGGAATGAAATACTACACTAACATTTGTTATAGAACCTTTTTATGTTATAGTAATTCCTCGCAAAGTGAGCCATACTATAACATAAAAAAGCACTACGTGCGAATAATGCCTACTTTGTTCTGTTTTAGGTCACTTACCATAAGGAAAAGGCAGCTTATCCTTATTTCCTTGTATAGGAAAGTGTAACTTGCTATAGTGTAGGAAAGAGAAAGAACTCCAAATTTGACAGGCGATGGGAAAGCCGCATGCATGGTGAGTATCAATTTCTTTTTGTATATGTTCTATAGATGGGTTTTGAGAAGAAAAACAAGGGAGGAAGAGATGAGGTTAAGATTAGAGCAAAACAACGAAGGGACAGAGGAAGTAGTAATACGTTATGAAACGATGATAGAGAAATTAAAAGGGTTTATTGGTTACATAAAGCAGTATACCACAGAACTTCAAGGAAAGAAAAAAGGAGAGCTCTATCGAATCGAAACAAAAGAAATCTATTATATTGAATCGGTGGATGGAAAGAGCTTTCTTTATGGAGAAGAAGAGGTATATGAAACAGATAGGACATTAAAACAATTAGAAAAGCAGTTGGAAGCGTTGGGATTTGTGAGAATTAGCAAAAGTTGTATTTTAAACTGTAGAAAATTAGTGCGTGTAAAAGCCGAAGAAAACCATAGAATGAGAGTGTTTTTAGAAAATGAAGAATCTTTAATTGTCAATCGTACATACCTTGGTCATTTAAAAGAAGCATTGAAACAATTAAGCGAAGGAAGATAGAAAGGAGCGATCGTATGAAACAATTTATAACAACTAGAACAGCTTATATTACGATTATTTTTACAATGGGAATTTTATTACAGTGTCTAATTGCCATAGGTGATTGTGCCATACAGCAGATACCTTTTATGGATATTAGTTTTTCAGTGGAATTTTTGCTACAATTTTTAGGAGCCATTGTATTAGTAGAAGTAATTGATTACTTTCTAGTAGAAGACTATATAATAGGAAGAATTAAAAACATGAAATGGAGTTTTTGCTTTGTGTTAGTTGCGGCAATCTATTTTCCAATTATGTTATTCATAGCAAAGTTATTAAACTGGTTTTCATTTACAATAGGAAGTATCAGCAAGTTTACTATTATATATGTAGGAATTACATTTTTCCTTTATTTCTATAATAAAGCGAGATGGAAAAGAGAAGAGAAAATCTTAAACAGCTATATTGAGCAGATAAAGAGAGAAGAATAAAAGAAAATTATGAATCAAAGAACTGATATGGCAATTTCTTAAAGGCAGAGGAAAATTTTGTGACTCTATATCGTGGAACAAAATTTCTCTGCCTTTAGAAATTGTATTAATCTAAAAAGCTATTTACTTCTTTTTTATTTTTGTGGTAAAATAAAAAAAATATATAGCATCTTGTTTTTGGAAAAAATGTAAAAATAGCCCATAGTGAATTTTGCACAAAAAAGTGATCTGGATTCTGTAGATTTTTTACTCAAAAAAGTAGTCTAAATAAAAAAAAATACTTGCCAATCCCGAAAATATAGTATATACTAATACCTGTTGTGACATGATAGCGATGAAGCGTGAGGTTGCTACACAAGAGGTGTAGGTTTTCCGTGGAGCGAATGTCAAGTTAGAGAAACTGACGACAAGTCACTGTACAAGAACAATAGAACTGTAGGATTTTAAGAAGACAACAGGGAGAGAGTGTGCATCGGAAGAAAAAACAGAAGATACACACGGGTAAGTGTACAGTCACCGCTTGTCGTACTAATATTAAGTGCGAAAAGGAGGCGACTTTTTTTATGGCAAGTCAAGTAATGAGAATTACATTAAAAGCGTATGATCATCAGTTAATTGATGCTTCTGCAAAATCTATTATCGAAACTGTAAAAAAGACAGGAGCAAAGGTGAGCGGTCCAGTACCAATGCCTACTAAGAAAGAGGTAGTAACAATTCTTAGAGCGGTTCACAAATACAAAGATTCTAGAGAACAGTTCGAACAAAGAACACATAAGAGATTAATTGATATCATCACACCAACTCAAAAGACTGTTGATGCTTTATCTGGATTAGAAATGCCAGCAGGCGTTGATATCAGCATCAAAATGAAATAAAAAAGTCCAAATTAGGAAAAATCCTTTAAGGTTTATTTATATAAGCCATCTAGGATGATTGCACAACGATGCAATCCGCTGTAGATCAAATTAGGAGGTAAATTCAGCAATGAAGAAAGCGATTTTAGCAACAAAAGTCGGAATGACTCAAATCTTCAACGAAGACGGAGTATTAACTCCAGTTACTGTATTACAGGCTGGTCCTTGTGCAGTAACACAAGTAAAAACAATGGAAAATGACGGATATAGTGCCGTTCAGGTTGGTTTCATGGATAAAGCAGAACGCCTTATCAACAAACCACAGAAAGGTCACTTTGATAAAGCTGGTGTAGCTCCAAAGAGATTCGTTAAAGAATTCAGATTCGAAAACGCTGAAGAGTATACAGTAGGACAGGAAATCAAAGTTGACATCTTCGCAGAAGGTGACAAAATTGATGCAACTGCAACATCTAAAGGTAAAGGATATGCAGGCGCAATCAAAAGACATAATTTCCACAGAGGTCCTGTAACTCACGGTTCTAAACACCACAGACACATCGGTTCTAACGGTTCTGCAACAACACCAGGACGCGTTTGGAAAGGTAAAAAGATGGCTGGTCACATGGGATGTGAAAGAGTTACAATCCAGAATCTTGAAATCGTAAGAATCGACGCAGACAATAACATTATCTTAGTAAAAGGTTCTGTTCCAGGACCAAAAAAAGCTTTAGTAATGTTAAGAGAAACTGTAAAAAGCGGTAAATAATTAGGCTTTCACAAGGAAGGAGGACACACAGATGGCATCAGTATCTGTTTTAAATATGGAAGGTGCACAGGTTGGTACAGTTGAATTAAACGACGCAATCTTTGGTGTAGAAGTAAATGAACACTTAGTGCACATGGCTGTAGTAGCACAGCTCGCTAATAACCGTCAGGGAACACAGAGCGCAAAAACTCGCGCAGAAGTTCGTGGAGGCGGAAGAAAACCTTGGAGACAAAAAGGAACTGGTCATGCAAGACAAGGTTCTATCAGAGCTCCACAATGGACAGGTGGCGGAGTAGTATTCGCACCAAAGCCAAGAGATTACTCTATCAGATTAAACAAAAAAGAAAAGAGAATCGCATTAAAATCTGCTTTAACATCTAGAGTAAATGAAAACAAATTCATCGTACTTGACGAGTTAAAATTAGATGAAATCAAAACTAAGAAATTCCAGGCAGTTTTAAATAACTTAAAAGTAGAAAAAGCTTTAGTAGTTATGAACGAAAAAGATGAAAACGTTATTCTTTCTGCAAGAAACATTCCATCAGTAAAAACTGCTTTAACAAATACAATTAATGTATACGACATCTTGAAATACGATACAGTTGTTGTAACAAAAGATGCGTTAGCAACAATTGAGGAGGTGTACGCATAATGGCAGCTTTAAGATATTACGACGTAATTCTGAAACCAGTTATTACAGAAAAAAGTATGAACGCTATGGGCGAGAAAAAATATACTTTCTTAGTACACCCAGAAGCTACAAAAAGCCAGATTAAAGAGGCTGTAGAAAAAATGTTCGAAGGAACAAAAGTTGAAAAAGTAAACACAATGAACTGCGACGGAAAAACAAAAAGACGTGGTATGGTTTACGGAAAAACAGCTAAAACAAAAAAAGCTATCGTTAAATTAACAGCTGAAAGCAAAGATATCGAAATCTTCGCAGGCTTATAATTTGCACGAAACCAACAAGCCTAGCAACGCGTGAGTAAATGCGATATTGGGCGAGTGGTATTAAACATTGAAGACTATACGCAATAAAAGCGTGACATGAAATTGAGTATTGAAAGGAGTGCTAATAATGGGAATTAAAACATTTAACCCATATACACCTTCCAGAAGAAATATGACTAGCTTAGATTTCGCTGAAATCACAAAGAAAACTCCAGAGAAATCTTTATTAGTTTCTTTAAACAAAACAGCTGGTCGTAACAATCAGGGAAAAATTACAGTAAGACACCGCGGAGGCGGAGCTAAAAAGAAATATAGATTAATCGACTTCAAAAGAAATAAAGATGGTATTCCAGCAAAAGTTGTTGGTATCGAATACGATCCAAACAGAACAGCAAACATCGCATTATTAACATATGCAGATGGTGAAAAGAGATATATCATCGCACCTGCTAAATTACAGGTAGGCGAAGTATTAATGAGCGGTCCAGACGCTGAAGTTAAAGTAGGAAACTGCTTACCACTTGCTAACATTCCAGTTGGTACAGAAATTCACAACATCGAAATGTACCCAGGAAAAGGTGGACAGTTAGTTCGTTCTGCTGGTAACTCTGCTCAGTTAATGGCGAAAGAAGGAAAATACGCTACATTAAGACTTCCATCAGGCGAAATGAGATTAATTCCAATCGTATGCCGTGCAACAATCGGACAGGTTGGTAACATCGAACATGACCTTGTAAACATCGGTAAAGCAGGACGTAAACGCCATATGGGTATCCGTCCAACAGTTCGTGGTTCCGTAATGAACCCTAATGACCATCCACACGGTGGTGGTGAAGGTAAGACAGGTATCGGTCGTCCAGGTCCATGTACACCTTGGGGTAAACCTGCTCTTGGCTTAAAGACAAGAAAGAAAAACAAACAATCTAACAAAATGATCGTAAGAACTAGAGACGGTAAGAACGTAAAATAATAAGGAGGTAACCTATGGCTCGCTCACTTAAAAAAGGACCATTTGCAGACAAAAGCTTATTAAAGAAAATCGACGCTTTAAATGCAGCAAATGAAAAAACAGTGATTAAATCTTGGTCACGTCGTTCCACAATCTTCCCTTCATTCGTAGGACACACAATTGCCCTTCACGACGGAAGAAGACATGTGCCAGTATATATTACAGAAGATATGGTTGGACATAAACTCGGAGAGTTCGTTGCAACAAGAACTTATAGAGGACATGGAAAAGACGAAAAGAAATCAAAAGTTCGTTAATTGATTAGAAGATGAAAGGAGGTCACATCCATGGCTAAAGGACATAGATCCCAAATCAAAAGAGAGAGAAATCTTAAAAATCGCGAAACTAGACCATCAGCTAAATTATCTTACGCTAGAGTGTCAGTTCAGAAAGCTTGCTTTGTATTAGATGCAATCCGTGGAAAAAGTGTTCAAGAAGCACTTGGTATCTTAGCATACAGCCCAAGATATGCGTCTTCAGTTATAGAAAAACTTTTAAAATCTGCTATCGCTAACGCAGAAAACAACAACAATATGAACCCAGAAAACCTTTACGTTGCAGCTTGCTATGCAAACAAAGGACCAACAATGAAAAGAATTCAACCAAGAGCACAGGGTAGAGCTTATAGAATCGAAAAGAGAATGAGCCACATCACAATCGTGCTGGATGAAAGATAGGAGGCAATCATGGGACAGAAAGTTAATCCTCATGGCTTAAGAGTCGGTGTTATTAAGGATTGGGATTCAAGATGGTATGCACCAAAAGCTGATTTTGCTGGAAACCTTGTAGAAGATCAGAAAATTAGAACATTCCTTAAAAAGAGATTATACAATGCTGGAATTTCAAAAATTGAAATCGAAAGAGCATCAGATAGATTAAAAGTTATCGTTTACACAGCAAAACCTGGTATCGTAATCGGTAAAGGCGGAGCTTCTATCGAAGCATTAAAAGCAGAAGTTCAGAAAATGACTGCTAAAAAATTATTAATTGACATCAAAGAAGTAAAAAGACCGGACAAAGATGCTCAGTTAGTAGCAGAAAACATTGCTGCACAGCTTGAAAATCGTATTTCTTTCAGAAGAGCTATGAAATCTTGCATGCAGAGAACAATGAGAAGCGGAGCACTCGGAATTAAAACATCTGTATCTGGACGTTTAGGTGGAGCTGATATGGCTCGTACAGAGTTCTACAGCGAAGGAACAATTCCTCTTCAGACACTTCGTGCAGATATCGATTATGGATTCGCAGAAGCAGACACAACATATGGTAAAGTCGGTGTTAAAACATGGATTTACCATGGTGAAGTACTTCCAACTAAAGAAGGGAGCGATAAATAATGTTAATGCCAAAAAGAGTAAAACGTCGTAAACAGTTCCGTGGTACTATGGCTGGTAAGGCGTTAAGAGGAAATAAAATCAGCAACGGTGAATTCGGTATCGTTGCTATGGAACCAGCTTGGATTCGTTCCAACCAGATCGAAGCAGCCCGTGTTGCTATGACTCGTTATATCAAACGTGGTGGTAAAGTTTGGATCAAAATTTTCCCAGATAAACCAGTAACAGCAAAACCTGCAGAAACTCGTATGGGTTCTGGTAAAGGTACTTTAGAATACTGGGTAGCAGTAGTAAAACCAGGACGTGTTATGTTCGAAATCGCTGGTGTACCAGAAGAAACAGCTAGAGAAGCTCTTCGCTTAGCTATGCATAAGTTACCAGTTAAATGTAAGATCGTATCTCGTGCAGATTTAGAAGGCGGTGATAACAGTGAAAACAACTAAGTATGTAGAAGATTTAAGAAGTAAATCAGCTGCAGAACTCAATGAAGAATTAGTAGCTGCTAAAAAGGAATTATTTAACTTAAGATTCCAAAACGCAACAAATCAATTAGACAATACAAGCAGAATTAAAGAAGTAAGAAGAAATATTGCCAGAATTCAGGGTGTTATCACTGAAAAGGCAAATAGTATTGCTTAATAATATATCCTGAAAGGAGGAACAACTGTCGTGGAAAGAAATCTGAGAAAAACACGTGTAGGTAGAGTTGTTAGCGACAAGATGGATAAAACTATCGTAGTTGCTATTGAAGATAATGTAAAACATCCTTTATACGGTAAAATCGTAAAAAGAACATATAAATTAAAAGCTCATGATGAAAATAATGAGTGTCGTATTGGTGACAGAGTAAAAGTAATGGAAACAAGACCTTTATCTAAAGATAAAAGATGGAGACTTGTTGAAATCGTAGAAAAAGCGAAATAATTTCGTGCGGAAGGAGATATAGGCATGATCCAACAGGAATCAAGACTTAGAGTTGCTGATAACACAGGTGCTAAAGAGTTACTTTGCATCAGAGTAATGGGCGGTTCTACAAGAAGATATGCTAATATCGGCGATATCATCGTTGCTTCAGTTAAAGATGCAACACCAGGTGGTGTTGTTAAAAAAGGCGATGTTGTAAAAGCCGTTGTTGTTCGTAGTAAAAAAGGCGCTCGTCGTAAAGACGGTTCTTATATTAAATTCGATGAAAACGCTGCTGTAATCATTAAAGATGATATGAATCCAAAGGGAACTCGTATCTTTGGACCAGTAGCAAGAGAATTACGTGAAAAGAAATTCATGAAAATCGTTTCATTAGCACCAGAAGTATTATAAGGAGGTGTCACAGTGGCTACCATGAAAATCAAAAAAGGCGATATGGTTCAAGTTATCGCTGGTAAAGATAAAGGTAAAGAAGGAAAAGTTATTTCCGTAAATAAAAAGAACCACACTGTTTTAGTTGAAGGGATTAACATGATTACAAAACATGCGAAACCTAGCATGGCTAATCAGCAGGGTGGAATCATCCATCAGGAAGGTCCAATCGATATTTCAAATGTTATGTACCTTCACAACGGTAAAGCTACAAGAGTTGGATTCAAACTCGATGGCGACAAAAAAGTTCGTGTAGCAAAAGCAACAGGCGAAGTAATCGACTAATTAGAAGAAAGGAGGACTTTAAACCGTGAGTAGATTAAAAGATACTTATTATAGCGAAATTGTAGACGCTATGATGAAGAAATTCGAATATAAAAACGTTATGCAAGTACCAAAACTCGATAAGATCGTAATCAACATGGGTGTTGGTGAAGCAAGAGAAAACGCAAAAGTTTTAGATGCAGCTGTAAGAGATATGGAAACTATCGCTGGACAGAAAGCTGTTGTAACTAGAGCTAAAAAATCCGTTGCTAACTTCAAACTTAGAGAAGGAATGCCAATCGGATGTAAAGTAACATTAAGAGGCGAAAAAATGTATGAATTCGCTGATCGTCTCATCAACTTAGCATTACCTCGTGTACGTGACTTCAGAGGTGTTAATCCTAACGCTTTTGATGGAAGAGGTAACTATGCTTTAGGTATTAAAGAACAGTTAATTTTCCCAGAAATCGAATACGATAAAGTTGATAAAGTTAGAGGTATGGACGTTATTTTCGTTACTACAGCTAACACAGACGAAGAAGCTCGTGAATTATTAACATTATTCGGTATGCCATTTCAGAAATAAAAGGAGGGAGATCCATGGCTAAAAAGGCAATGGTCAACAAACAGCAGAAACCTGCTAAATTCTCCACAAGAGAATACAATCGTTGTAAAATCTGTGGTCGTCCACATGCTTACTTAAGAAAATACGGAATCTGCAGAATCTGCTTCCGTGAATTAGCATACAAAGGACAGATTCCAGGTGTTAAAAAAGCATCTTGGTAAGATTGAGATAGATAGGAAGGAGGCACCATCACATGACAATGAGCGATCCAATTGCAGATATGCTTACTAGAATTCGTAACGCAAATACTGCGAAACATGATACAGTTGAAATCCCAGCTTCTAAAATGAAATTAGCTATTGCTGAAATCTTATTAAACGAAGGTTACATCAAAGCTTGTGAAGTAGTTGAAAACGGAGCATTCAAAAATATCGTAATCACATTAAAATACGGTAAAGATAAAAACGAAAAAACAATTTCTGGTATTAAGAGAATTTCTAAACCAGGTCTTAGAGTATATGCAGACGCTGAAAATCTTCCTAAAGTTTTAGGTGGACTTGGAACAGCTATCATTTCTACTAACAAAGGTGTTGTGACAGATAAAGTTGCAAGACAGCTTAACGTTGGTGGAGAAGTATTAGCATTCGTATGGTAATAACTATCATCGGATAGAGTGTCTCATGTAAGCTCCACGTGTCATGTGGTTTTCCTTTCGGTTTCGATAGGAACCACCAGGATACGTTGTGAGAACCTACGAATGAAATCGTAGGCGGAGTGAATTTTATAGTTCGTTAGGATACCATCATTTGATGGCACATTGAAGAAAATCATCCCTCACATATGGGGGATGTCCCAATGGTGAGAAGTCGTTCATAGGCTCTTCTCATGTTCGCAGGCAGTTGCCAAAAGTGAGCAAAGGCTCTCTAATGGTTCCTTGCCTTTGCGCAAATAGGGATTATCGTAAGGAAACTTACTTTAATATATATTCACTAGTAAAATCCTGAAACTTAATCAAACATTAATCAATCTAAGGAGGTAAAGACATGTCACGTATCGGTAGATTACCAATCGCAATTCCAGCAGGAGTTGAAGTTAACGTTGCTGCAGGTAACGTTGTGACTGTTAAAGGTCCAAAAGGTACATTAGAAAGAACAGTACCAGTAGAAATGGACGTTAAAGTAGAAAATAACGAAGTTGTTGTTACAAGACCAAACGATTTAAAGAAAATGAAATCTTTACATGGTTTAACAAGAACTTTGATCAACAACATGGTCATTGGTGTAACTCAGGGTTATGAGAAAGTACTTGAGATCAACGGTGTTGGTTACAGAGCATCTAAACAGGGTAAAACTATTTCTTTCAACTTAGGTTTCTCTCATCCAGTAGAGATGACAGATCCAGAAGGAATCGAATCTGTTATGGATGGACAGAACAAAATTATCATCAAAGGTATCGATAAAGAAAAAGTTGGCCAGTACGCAGCTGAAATCAGAGACCTGAGAAGACCAGAACCATATAAGGGCAAAGGTATCAAGTATGCTGATGAAGTTATCAGACGTAAAGTTGGTAAGACTGGTAAGAAATAATTAAAGGAGTGAGATAGAATGGTTAGCAAACAATCAAGAACAAAAGTTCGTGTTAAAAAACACATGAAACTTCGTAACCGTTTCAGCGGTACTGCTGAAAGACCACGTTTAGCAGTTTTCAGAAGTAATAATCATATGTACGCTCAGATTATTGACGACACAGTTGGTAATACTTTAGTTTCAGCTTCAACACTTCAGAAAGAAGTAAAAGAAAAGCTTGAAAAAACTAATGACGTTGCAGCAGCTGCATACTTAGGTACAGTGATTGCGAAAAAAGCATTAGATGCAGGTATTACATCTGTTGTATTCGATAGAGGCGGATTTATTTATCAAGGTAAAATCAAAGCATTAGCAGATGCAGCAAGAGAAGCTGGTCTAGAATTCTAATAAAGGAGGAAACACACATGAAACGCACTATTATTGATCCTAGTCAGCTTGAATTACAAGAAAAAGTTGTAGCCATCAAACGTGTAACAAAAGTTGTTAAAGGTGGACGTAACTTCAGATTTGCAGCTCTTGTTGTAGTTGGAGATGGAAATGGCCATGTAGGTGCTGGATTAGGAAAAGCAACTGAAATTCCAGAAGCTATCCGCAAAGGAAAAGAAGACGCTATCAAAAAACTCGTTTCTGTTGCTATGGACGAAAATGGTTCTGTAACACATGACTATTTCGGTAAATTCGGAAGCGCTAGCGTATTATTAAAACAGTCTCCAGAAGGTACTGGTATCATCGCAGGAGGTCCTGCTCGTATCGTACTTGAATTAGCTGGATACAAAAACGTTCGTACAAAATCTTTAGGATCAAACAATAAACAAAACGTAGTTCTTGCTACTATTGATGGTCTTGCAAAATTAAAAACTCCAGAAGAAGTTGCTAAACTTCGCGGAAAATCTGTTCAAGAGATTTTAGGCTAAGGAGGAAATTAAAATGGCAGATAAATTAAAAATTACTTTAGTAAAATCTACAATTGGTGCCATTCCAAAACAGAGAGCAACTGTTGAAGCACTTGGACTTAACAAACTTCACAAAACAGTTGAAATGCCAGATAATGCGGCAGTTAGAGGAATGATCCAAAAAGTTAGACATTTAGTGAAAGTTGAAGAAATCTAATATCACGCGTAAGGAGGTGCAGAAGAGATGAATTTATCAAATTTACATGCTGCTGAAGGTTCCAGACAGAGAGACGACTTCAGAAGAGGACGTGGACATGGTTCAGGAAATGGAAAAACAGCTGGTAAAGGACACAAAGGCCAGAAAGCACGTTCAGGCGGCGGAGTAAGACCTGGTTTCGAAGGCGGTCAGATGCCTTTATATAGAAGACTTCCAAAGAGAGGTTTCCACAACAGAAATACAAAAGATATTATTGCTATCAATGTAGCTGATTTAGAAGTATTTGAAAACGATACAGTAGTAACTGTTGATTTACTTCATGAATCAGGTGTTGTAAAAATCCCTAACAGAGGAATCGACGGAATCAAGATTCTTGGAGGCGGAGAACTTACTAAGAAGCTTACGGTTCAAGCAACAGCTTTCAGCGCTAGTGCAAAAGAAAAAATTGAGGCTCTTGGTGGAAAAGCTGAGGTGATCTAATATGTTTAAGACGCTTCATAATGCGCTTAAAATGAAAGACATCAGAAAAAAACTCTTATTTACCTTAGGTATGTTGCTGGTTGTCCGTATCGGAAGCCAGCTCCCATTACCTGGGATTGACAATGCCGCAGTAAAGGCGTTTTTACAGAGTTCCTTAGGTGATTCTTTTAACTTGATCAACTCATTCACCGGAGGCTCCTTTCTTGATATGTCCATCTTTGCGCTTAATGTAACGCCATACATCACATCTTCTATCATCATTCAGCTTCTTACAATTGCAATTCCTGCATTGGAAGAATTGCAAAAAGATGGGGAATCTGGAAGAAAGAAAATGACTGAGATTACACGTTATGTGACAATCGCATTAGGTATAATCGAAAGTTTAGGATTAGCGATTACATTCCAAAGACAAGGCTTATTCCGTGATATGAATGAATATTTAATCATTGTATCCATGGTTGTTACTTTAACAACTGGAGCAGCTCTTGTTATGTGGATTGGTGAACGTATTACAGAGAAAGGTGTTGGAAATGGTATTTCTATTATCCTTTT
>DVIZ01000008.1 GCA_018710905.1 Candidatus Scybalomonas excrementigallinarum
CAGAAGAAGGTAACTGGGATCTTGTCGGAAACAACACTCCAACTTTCTTTATTCGTGATGTACATAACTTTCCAGACTTAAATCGAGCGGTAAAACGAGATCCTTATACGGGAATGAGAAATCCTCAAAACACTTGGGATTTTTGGACTCTTCTCCCTGAGACATTCCACCAAAGAACTATTGTTATGAGCGATCGCGGTATCCCTGCTTCTTTCCGTCATATGCATGTTTATGGAGAGCATACTTATAGTTTTTATAATGATAAAAACGAAAGAGTTTGGTGTAAATTCCACTTACATACACAACAAGGAATTAAATGTTTAACAAATGAAGAAGCACAAAAAATTAATGGAGTCGATCGTGAATATCATGGCCGTGACCTCTTTGAAGCGATCCAAAGAAAAGAATATCCAAAATGGACGATGTATGTTCAGATCATGACAGAAGAACAGGCAAAAAATCACTATGAAAATCCATTTGATATTACAAAGATCTGGCGTCATAAAGAGTTCCCTCTTATCAAAGTTGGTGTTCTTGAATTAAATCGTTGGCCTGATAACTACTTTGCTGAAGTAGAACAAGCTGCTTTTACACCTGCTCATGTAGTTCCAGGAATCGGATTTAGTCCAGATAAATTCCTTCAAGGACGTCTTTTTGTATATGGGGACGCACAGCGTTATCGTTTAGGCGTTAACTATAATCAAATCCCTGTCAATCAGGCAAAACACGCAGTTGTAAATGATTATCATCGAGATGGTCAAATGCGTGTAGATGGTAATTATGGAAGCGCTCCTGCTTATTCACCTAATAGCAGTGGATATTGGTCTGCACAGCCAGATGTTATGGAACCACCTCTTGATCTTTCTGGTGCTATGTATGCCTATGATTATAAGGACGATCCAACCGATGATAACTTCCGTGCAGGCGGTGAACTCTATCGCTTAATGACCGAAGAGAAAAAACAATTACTGATCTCTAACACAGCGGAAGATATTGCACCTGTTACTGAAAATGTCAAATATCGCCATGCCGTTCATTGCTATCTTGCCGATCACGACTATGGAGAACGAATCACAAAAGCATTGAACTTAGATATTGAAAAAGTAAAACAACTTTCAACATTATCAAACGAAGAATTAATTAAGGCAACATTAAATCCTTAATGTTTTCTTCCCATTTTAAATATTAATTAGTAAGACTTCTTACTTTCTATTTCTTAGGGGCTGTCACAAAATAAATGAATTCTATGAGATATAGATATTTGTGTTTTTATCGTTTCGATATCTTACTCTTATGAAAATTTTATATTGTGAAACAGCCTCTTTGTTTTCCATTCGAACACTTTTTAATAAATCTACAATACAAGAAAGGAATTATTATTTTCGTGTAATAAATCTCTAGTGCTAAAAATTCTACCTTGCCATTTCTTTTACTACTTATCACGTGGCCTTAGCAAAACACACACACAAATAATAATATTTGGAATTTATCTATGAAACATCACTCACCAAAACTTATATTTGAAATGATTTTTGATATTGCCTATTTGCTCTTTGCATTAGTATCTGGATGCTATCTAGTATCTACTGCCCATTCTTACTCCTCTTCTCGATTTCTTTATGGAACAATGACCCTTGTCCTCGGTTTTGGAGACTCCTTTCATCTCATTCCTCGCATTATACAAGCGATTCGAAATTCTTCTAAAGGGCTTGAGAAAATGCTAGGATATGGAAAAATGATCACTTCCATTACTATGACTTTTTTCTACGGAATTTTATTTCTTATCTGGAGAAAACAGTATCCACAACTTAAAGTTTCTATGCTATTTTCCATAGCACTCTTATTGCTTATTATTATACGGGTTCTCTTATGTTTATGCCCTCAAAATGGATGGGGAAAACCTACCGCAGATATCCATTGGTCTATTTATCGAAATATTCCATTTTTCTTAATCGGACTTTTCATTTCCATCCTTTATGGATACTCTGGAATTCAATATAAAGATGCCCTTTTTTATATGCCTATTGCTATTTTTTTAAGTTTTGGATTTTACCTTCCAGTGGCGGTATATTCCCATAAAAAACCGATACTTGGAATGTTAATGCTCCCAAAAACTCTCTCTTATGTCTGGATTATCAGTATGGGATTTCATCTTCCTTAACTTCCTTTTTAGGAGTAATACAAACTCTTTTGGGGATAGTTCTATATAGATAATTTATCTCTTTCTATATTTTTTATATCATAAAGTTGTCGCTCCTATACTGTGCTTCTAGCACAAAAAGAAGGAGAATGATGTAAAACACGGACATCATTCTCCTTTTTTTTCTTATTCCTTTTGTTTCATTATGACGCTAACTATGGTATTCTATAAAATCATTTTTATACGATTCCCATGCTACCCATAATAACGATAATAGCTGTTGCAATTAAAGGGATTACACAGCATAAAACTCCAATATCTAAATAAGAATCTTTATGTGTGAGCTTACAAACAGCGAGTAATGTAATAACCGCACCGCAGTGTGGTAACGTATCTAAGCCTCCAGATGCTACTGTAGCAATACGATGGAACGCTTCTGGACTAATATTCATTGCTTGTGCCACTTCCAAATATTTACTAGCAAGTGCTTCTAAAGCGATTGTCATACCACCGGATGAGGAACCTGTGGCACCTGCAAGAAGGGTAATCGCTACTGCTTCTGATGCAAGAGGACTTCCTCCCATACCGAGCAACGCTGCTGTCATAGCTGCAAACCCTGGAACCGCTTTTACAACAGAGCCAAATCCTACTGCTGCTGCGGTATTTAAAATTGCCATTACAGAGCCTTCTGCACCGCTATTTAACGCCTCTGGTAACTTTTTCCACTGCTTAATATGAAAAAGAGCGGTTAAAATGATGCCAGAACCAATGGCAAGAATTGGTGCCCATTTTAATAAGTTTAGCGTAAGAACGACCACGATAAGTGGTATGACCCCAAATAACCAATGGGATTCAATTTTCTCACCTTCTACTAATTCTCCTTCTTCTGCATGGAAATGCTCTCCCTTTTCTCTTAGCTTCTTTTCACGATAAGAAAGCCAAATATAACCTAAAATAAACATTACCAAAGCCGCTGTAATACCAAGAATTGGCGCTGCCATCGTATCCGTTCCAAGATACTGTGTAGCAATTAAGTTATTCAGCTGTGGGGAACCTGGTAACGCTGTCATGGTGAAAGTAAAAGCACCAAGGGCAATCGCACCTGGGATTAAACGTTTTGGAATATCCGCTTCGTGAAATAATTCAAGTGCCAATGGATAAATAGCAAATACTACAACAAACAGACTTACACCGCCATATGTAAGCACTGCACAAGCAATCACAACTGCTAAAATAGCCCTTTGGCTTCCGATCAATGCCGCTAATTTTCTAGCTACCGCTTTTGCAGCACCAGTAATCTCCATTAATTTTCCAAATACTGCTCCAAATAAGAATGTCGGAAACCAAGACATAACAAAGTCCACAAGACCTTTCATATACGTCTCTGTATAAGCGCTAAATAAATTTAAACCACCGGTTAAAGCAACAACAATCGCCGCTACTGGTGCAACCCAAATGATGTTATATCCTTTATAAAGAAATACCAACACCGCTAATCCTAAGAAAATTCCTATCATATGAAACCTCCCATTTTCTGCCCAGTATTTTCTGGGTTCTTCCTACTATATCCTCTATTTTCGGTCTTTTAGTCCCATAACTTCATCTTTAAAAATCGCAGAATCCATTTCCTTTAATTGCTTAGAAATGATCGGTTCAAACTCCATTTGATCTAAAATATCTTTTTGTAGATCAATCCCTGGAGCAATTTCTATTAGTTCCATTCCTTTCTCTGTTAGCCGAAAAACTGCTCTTTCTGTTACGTAAAGAACCTCTTGCCCAACTTCTTTGGCATACTCTCCACTAAATGTCACTTGTTCCGCCTCTTTGATAAATTTTTTATACTGTCCATCTTTTTTGATAACAAGTTTCCCATCTGCTACTTCTATTTCTGATTTTCCTGCTGTAAAAGTACCACAAAAAACAACTCTTTTTGTGTTTTGTGTGATATTTACAAAACCTCCACAGCCAACCATTCTGCCATTAAATTTACTAACATTAATATTTCCTTTTTCATCGGCTTGTGCCAACCCTAAAAATGCAATATGAAGTCCCCCACCATCATAAAAATCAAACATATTTGGGTGTCCTATAATCACTTCTACATTGGTTGCGCCACCTAGATTCGTTCCAGAACCTGGAACTCCTCCAACAGAACCTGCCTCAATTGTCATAGTCGTCCAATCGCTAATCCCTTCTTCTAGTGCAACCGCTGCCACTCCTTCTGGCATCCCAATTCCTAAATTAATTATAGTGTTTCGTTCTAATTCCATAGCACAACGCTTAGAAATGATTTTTCTTGGGCTCATTTTCATTGGCTCGATCTGTTCCACAGGTATCACAGCTTCTCCTGTATACGATGGATCATATTGGACTCCTGCATTCATCTTATGATCTTCTTGTTCTGCTTTTACAATATAGTCTACTAACATTCCAGGAATCTCAATTTCTCTCACATTCAAACTTCCATGTTTTACCACTTGTTCTGCTTGTGCGATAACAATACCACCTGAATTTTTCGCTGCCTGCGCAATATGAAGCGTTTCTAAGTAAACGCCCTCTTTTTCCAATGTCATGTTTCCATGTTCATCTATTTTTGTTCCTCGTATTAAGGCCACTTGGATTGGCATAGAACGATAAAAAAGTTGTTCTTTCCCATCTACCTGAATCACTTCCACTAGATCCTCTTTTGTTTTCTCATTCATTTTTCCACCCTCTAACCGAGGATCTGCAAATGTTTTTAAACCTACATGAGTAATAACTCCTGATTTACCACCTGCAATAGCACGATATAAATGGGTGATAACTCCTTGTGGAAAATTATAAGCCTCTACTTGATTTTCATTGATCATTCCGCTCAATTTTTTTGCTAAACCAACATGTCCTGCTACAATTCTTCGTACCATTCCTTCTTGTGCGAAATGATCTAAACCAAAATCACTCTTTCCACTATCCCCACAACCAGAAGCAAACAATAACGTCAAATTTTCTGGTTTTTTCTCTTGTTCATAACGTTTTCCAAGGGCTTTTGCAAGGGCTTCCGGAAATCCAAATCCAAAAGCAAACCCATTAAATGCTATCGTATCATTATCTTTTATTAATTGTGCTGCTTGACTGGCTGTTATTAATTTTTGCATAAATATCCCCTCCTCTTTTTACACTCTAGGTGGAATTACAGTTGCTGTTCCATCAATGACAATTTCCCCTTTTGAATTGATACAAGTAGTTCTAATCTTTGCAATATCAAACTTTTTCTTAGGGATTAATTCGATAATCTCAAGTTCCACATGAATGG
Organism: Candidatus Scybalomonas excrementigallinarum; assembly: GCA_018710905.1. Classification (GTDB taxonomy): domain Bacteria; phylum Bacillota; class Clostridia; order Lachnospirales; family Lachnospiraceae; genus Scybalomonas; species Scybalomonas excrementigallinarum. Next base: position 5,433 of record DVIZ01000008.1, read on the forward strand.
TGTCTCCGATTCTAACTGGATTTTTAAAGGATAACTCTTGCCCAAGATAAGTAGTTCCTGTTCCTGGTAAATACATAGCAAGCCCTCCTGAAATAATCCCAGCTCCAATCATTCCATGTGCAATTCTACCTCCAAACATTGTCGTTTTCGCAAACTCTTCATCTAAATGAAGTGGATTAAAATCTCCTGTTACTTCAGCAAATTTCTTTACATCTTCATCGCTAATCGTTTTGTCAAATTCATATTTTTGTCCCACATAAAATTTTTTTTCTTCCATGTTAGTCCCTCCTAGAAAACAAACTATTGTATCATGTTTTTTGGCTTAATTTTCTACTCTAAGCACATATAATTGTTTTAAAATTTATTTAAAACTTATCTTTTTTCTTAATCCCATTATATTTACAGATTATTTATTTGAAAAATAGCTTTGTTTCACTAGGTTCATAACTTTATTTCATAAGAAATACTTTTTATACTATAAGATAACTAGTTTTTTGAGGAATTTCCTATAAAACGCTAAAAAAAACGAAATACACTTCTTTTGTATTTCGTCTTTTCTATTCATTATAAAATTTATATTAAAATGCTATTCTATAGACTCTGACTGATTTGATATCGTCCCCATATAGTCTTTTGTAAACTCAATAAATTGTTTCATAGGCTTTGATATATAATGATCTTTTCTCATAATAAATGCGATATTCCATGGTAATTCAGGCTCCGTCACTTGAACACAACGAATATTGTCCAAATGAAATCGCCTTAAAATAGGTTTTGGTAAAATACTAACCCCTTGATTATAAGATACCATTTCCGTTAAAAAGTCCCATTGAAAACTCTCTCCAATCACATTTGGTTCAAATCCAGCCTGTCTACAACAAGAAATAATTTGATCATGTAACATATAACTACTGTCCAAGAGTAAAAATGACTCTTTTTTTAACTCCTTAAAGTTCACTTTTGACCTCATAGATAATTCATGATCTTTATGTACAATCAAAACATTTTCTGAAGATATAATCGGTTCAATATAATAGAGCTCACTATCTATCACAGGTAAAATTACAACACCGATATCGATCGAATTTTCATCTACCATTCTTTGTAAAACATTAGCCCCTGCCTCAACAATTTGGAAATCCACTTCTTTATATTTTTTTCGAAATTGATAGACAACCGATGCAAAATAGGCCGTTGTAATAACAGGCGGTATTCCTACGCAGAGTCTACCTTTACAATTTTTCAAACTGTCATAGATCTTCATTTCCTGTTCTTTTAATGTTTCTAATAATTCTTCTCCCATTTGATAAAGAGTTTTTCCTTCATTTGTTAAACGAAACTGTTTCCCAAAGCGATCAATCAGAATACAATTTAACTCCTGTTCTAACTGTTTTACTGCTTTGCTAAGAGCTGATTGAGAAATATAAAGTTTCTCAGCTGCTCTTGTAAAACTCCCACACTTTACAACTTCCACAAAATAAGATAAATATTTAATATTCATATTTCACCTCAACCCAAAAAAGGTATAGCTATCCCATTCTATTCTATCTTTTATTATACTCTATGTTATCTCTTCTCTACAATGAAAACTTTTCAT
>DVIZ01000077.1 GCA_018710905.1 Candidatus Scybalomonas excrementigallinarum
GTATAGTATTTGCAAGAGACATCCCCTTTCGTGAGTGCTGTAAATAATTATTATTTCATTTTCATTATACAACACAATGGAAGTTCGGTGTCTCTTTTTTATGCAAAATCACGAACTTGCTCATTTATAGTATATAAGTAAAAGGTAGAGGATGTTATAAAAAATCGTGTATTTTATAACAAAAATAAAATTATGTTAAAGAAAAACCACTATTATGTATTGAGAATAATTATATAAGAGTGGTTTTTTATTTTAACCTTATCACAAAAAATAAATAGACTTAATAATTATACGACATGAAAGTTAAGCAATTCTTTTCTTGTCTCTGTTAACAGTTCTGAAAAAGTGACAGGAAAAGAAAAAGGAAATTAATTTATAGATTGACATTTATCTATATAATGGATATAGTATACATAGATAATTATCTATATGAATGATTTACGATAAGAAGAGGAAAGCGTATGGAAAACAAATATATCCAAAATGTAAGTGTTATAAAAGCATTATCAGATGTGAATAGAATGATGATCGTTGATATGTTATCTTGTGGGGAACTTTGTGCTTGTGAAATATTAGAAAAATTTCAAATTACACAGCCAACTCTTTCACATCACATGAAAATTTTATGTTCTTGTGGTTTAGTAAAGTTTCGTAAAGAAGGTAAGATGACAATGTACACTCTAAACCAAGAAACCGTTAAAAATCTAGAAACCTTTATACACGATATCATATCTAATACGGATGATTGTATTTGTAAATAAGGGATAAGGGATTCGTTTTAATTTATTTATGCCAAGATGCAAGTCAGAAACGATACTGATAAGTGGATGACCACTACTCATGAACAGGAGAAACATATGAAATGTGTTTCTCATTGTTTTATTCAATACATAGATAATTATCTATGTATTTCTCATCATTTATAGATAACAATGCTCATTACTTAATTAGGAGGTCAAATATGACAAAAGGAAAGAAAAAAAGAGGTGGTATTAGTTTTTTTGAAAAGTATCTTAGTATTTGGGTGCTTTTATGTATGGTGGTAGGTGTACTCATTAGTAAATATATACCTGTGATTCCAAATACATTAGGAAAAATGGAATTAGCTAACATATCAATTTCTATTATAGTACTCATATGGATTATGATTTATCCAATGATGATGAAAATTGACTTTCAGTCGATAAAAAATGTGGGTAAAAATCCCAAAGGTTTACTTATTTCCACAGGAACAAGCTGGTTGATAAAACCATTTTTAATGTTTGGATTAGCTACATTATTTTTTCATTATGTTTTTCAAGCCTTTCTTTCATCAGAATTAGCAACGCAGTATGTAGCAGGAGCTGTTCTTTTAGGAGCGGCACCATGTACAGCAATGGTATTTGTTTGGAGTAATCTTACAAAAGGAGATCCAGCACATACATTAGTGCAAGTATCTATTAATGATTTAATTATCCTTGTAGCCTTTGTTCCCATTGTATCATTTCTTTTAGGTATGGGGAATGTGTTCGTGCCATGGGATACATTAATTTTATCCATTGTTTTATTTGTAGTTGTGCCATTACTAGCTGGGGTAATTACAAGAGTCTCTATAATAAGAACAAAAGGATTACAATATTTTAATGAAACGTTTGTATCAAAATTTGATAATGTTACTACTATAGGGCTCTTATTAACATTGATTATTATTTTTGCATTTCAAGGTGATGTGTTAATCAATAATCCATTTCATGTGCTTTTGATTTCTGTGCCATTAATATTACAAAATGTAATAACAGCAGCATTTGCATATGTGATGTGTAAGATATTGAAACAGCCACATAATATTGCTGCGCCAGCTGCACTAATTGGTGCTTCGGATTTCTTTGAGTTATCGGTAGCCGTAGCGATCGCATTATTTGGTCCCACATCACCAGTTGTTCTCGTATGTACGGTGGGAGTATTAACAGAAGTTCCGGTTATGTTGATCCTTGTAAATATTGTGAATAAGACAAAATCATGGTTCGAGGTGAAAAAGTAATGTCAAAAGTTAAAGTTGGATTTATATGTGTTCATAATTCTTGTAGAAGTCAAATGGCAGAAGCATTAGGAAAATTGTTTGCAAGTGATGTTTTTGAAAGTTATTCTGCTGGAACGGAGTTAGTGCCAGAAATTAATCAAAAAGCAGTGAAAACAATTTTTGACTTATATGATTACGATATGAGTCATCAATATTCAAAACGATTAGAAGAACTGCCAGAATTGGATATTGTAATTACGATGGGATGTAATGTAAAGTGTCCGCTTATAAAATGTAGCTATAGAGAAGACTGGGGGCTTGAAGATCCGAGTGGAAAAGAAGATTGGCTATTTAGGGATACAGCAAAACGGATCGAAGAAAAAGTTTTAGATTTAAAAGATAGAATTAAAAATAATAGATTATAAAAATGCAAAAAATATTTTTACGAAAAAAGCGTTCAAAATGGTATGATGAAATTTTAGTTTATTGATTTAGAAAGAACTCTCCCTTTTTGTTCCATAAAATAGAACAAAGAGGGAGAGTTTCTAGTAATCAAAATTCTTTCTTTTTCATAATGATTATACTCGCTTTATAAGAGATAAGTAATAGTACGATAGCGATAGCAATTTCAATTCCGATGAGTCCGCCTACACTTATCACTGGAAAAGCATTGAAGACGGGAGTTAAATCAATATGGAATACTTTTACCATTTTTACAACAAGGATACCTAATACAAACAGTAAACCGACGGCGCCAATAATAACAATTCTTCCTTTTTCTCCACCGAATTTCAAATGAAATGGAATCATAAGAGCTAAAAGGATTAACATGATTGGTAAAATGATAAGAGCGCTTATTAGAATATCGATTGTCATATCGGTATTTCTTATAAGCCCTGTGATTAGAGCAAGAATGGTTGCCAATATGCAGGAACTGATTCCCATAATAAGCCCAAATCCGTATTTTTCTGTAACATAGCTTTTTCGAGAGACTGGTAAGGAAAATAAAAAGACATTTCCGTTATCAAATTCATCATAGCTAATTGTGCTTAGTGTAAATAAAGAGCCAATAAATGTTAGATATCCAATAATAAATGAGCAATCCTTTGTCGATATTGCCATTACGATTGCAATTGCAACGATAAGTATAAAGAAATTCTTTTGTGTTTTTAGTAATCGGAAATCTTTCATTAACAATCCTTTCATAATAGTTCACCTCGAATCATCATCGTAATTACTTCATCAATCGTTCCTTTTTCGATTACAATCTGTGGATAGTTTTCTATATAATATTGTTTTTGATTTGTCAAACAACGATATCCATAACTTTCTTTTTTGGAGCGTAAAAGGTACTGTTTATCCAATGTATCATATTGTTTTTTGTCTACTTTTATTAAAGCATAATCGCTTAATAATACGTCAGTGTCTTCGTGTAAAATAATTTTTCCTTCATGAATCATGTAAAGATCATCGCACAGAGTTTCTAAATCGCTTGAAATATGGGAACTGATAAGAATAGAACGCTCCTCGTCTTCTTTCATAAATTCTCTTAGCAGTTCTAGTAATTCGTCTCTGGCAATCACATCAAGTCCTGCGGTTGGCTCATCTAATATGAGTAATTTGGCATTGTGTGAAATAGCAACTAATACTTTCAGTTTTGCTTTCATACCAGTGGAAAATTCTTTTATTTTTTTATTTCGTGGTAATCCAAATCTTTCTATCTGCTTTAGAAAGAATGCAGAATCAAAGTCATTATAAAGATTCTTTAAGATAGGTATAATGTCATTGATTGCTAAATATCCACTAAATCCTGAATCGGATAAAACAACTCCTAACTTTTGTTTATCTTTTTCCTTAAATTCTTTTATGTCTTTGCCTAATATATGGATCGTTCCACTATCGATAGAAATCAATCCTAAAATTGCTTTGAAAGTTGTACTTTTCCCTGCACCATTTTGTCCGATTAAACCTGTGATACATCCAGATTTCACTTCTAACGAACAGTCTAAGGAAAAGGAATCATAATTTTTTCTTACATGTTCAATCTTTAACATAAGTCAACCCTCCAAAATCAATTCAAACAAACTTCGAATGTCTTCATCACTAATCCCATATCGTCTACCTTTTTGAATGGCCATTTCTAAATCGTTTTCCAATTCTTTTTTTTGTTCTTCTAACAAAAGTTCTGTATTGGTTGCAGCAACATAAGTTCCTTTTCCATGAACCGTTACGGTAAAACCTTCTGCTTCTAAGTTATCGTATGCTTTTTTAACTGTTAGAGCACTGATTTTAAGTTCTTTTGATAGAGAGCGCACCGATGGTAAACTGTCATTTTCCTTTAGTTCACCGTTACGAATCAGAGTTTTAATTTGATCAACGATTTGTTCGTATATAGGAACCATCAAAGAAGTGTTTATAATTAGATTCATTCTTTTGCCTCCTTTGCTTATAAACAGTATATAACAGTAGAGAACTGTTGTCAAGTGTTATATACTGTTTGTTTTATTGGAATAATGTTGACACCATCTAAATAGAAAGGTTCTTAGAGTATATTTTTATCGTTTGTGCAAAAGTAATCGGCCATAGGATAGACCTTATGAGCTTATGTTCTGAAATAAGATAAGAAAGCAAAAAAGTGATATCGTTCCAAGAAAATTGATCTAGGTGGTAGGATGAAATAGTATTATAATTTAATAAAAATGGTATATATTTTCTGTAAAAAAAGGAGGTATATACCGTAGAATAAAAAATAGGAGGAAAGGGATTCATTGAAATTCTATAGGAGATTATGAAGAAGAATAGTAACAAGAAATTGGAAACAAAATGGATTATGCAACAAAGCCAAGGCGTTCGATGGAAATTAGGTATCCTTGGTATAACGAGAATTGCCTTTGTTGTCGTTAATTTAGTCATGTCTGTCGTGCTCAGTCAATTTACAGAGTATGCCATTGGAAATGCTAAGTATTCTATGCGGTTTTTGTTATTCCTAGCATTAAGTGTCTTCTTGTTAGAAGGCATTGCTTATGTCGTTGAATCCATATTAAAGAAGAGTATTTATTCGCAAATGGAGAAAAAAATTAGAATTCATTCTTTAGAAGCGTTACAAAAAAGCAATGTATTTTTCCTACAACAATATCATTCAAGCGAATTATTGACCAGATTGACAAAAGATACAGAACAAGTTTCTAATTGTTTACAAAACCTGATTATTAACGTGTTTGGTGGAATTGTTATGGCTATTGCAGCTTTTAGCTATATGATGGTATTGAGTTGGAAGTTATCTGTAATTATTATTATCGCAATCCCAGTATTAGGAGTATTAGTGAGTCTATTTTCACCGTTATTGCAAAAATATAATGAATTAGATAAAAGGAATGAAGATAGAAATAGAATTGAGATGAGAGAGCTTGTTAGCAATATTTCATTATCACAAGTATATCGTGCAGAAGGATTATTGAGAAATAAAGTAGACTATGCTTATGAAAAGAAAGAAAAAAGTGCGATAAGATTAGGCGTTGTGGAAGGATTTTTTTCTTTTTTTAATAATTTAACAGGTAGTATTATGTTTTTAATTGTTATGGGTGTGGGAGCCTATTTGACAACGAAAGGAGAATTTTCTGTTGGAAGTATGATCGCAGTCATTAATTTATTAAATTATATTGTATGGCCATTTGCCAATATTTCCAATTCCATTAGTGATTTTAATCAAGCCTTAATCTCTGCCAATCGTATTATGGAGTTAAATCAATTTCCAAAGGTACAACAATTACAAATGAGAGAGGCAAAAGGAGAAGAGGAAAAAGGAGAACAGATTTTGGTAGAGGATATGAGCTTTTATTACAAGAAAGAAACCCCGATTTTTTCTCATTTAAATATGAAATTTGAAAAAAATGGAATGATTGGAGTGGTTGGAAAAAGTGGAGGTGGAAAGAGTACCTTTTTAAAATTACTCTTAAATATTTATAAACCTCAAGAAGGAAAAGTACAATATATCAATACGAGTAATGCCGATGGTGCGGAAGAAGAACCTATGATTGCACTTGTTCCAAGCAGTGATTATATTTTTTCAGGAACCGTAAAAGAAAATATCGGCATGTCAGAGCAGGTAGATGAGGCGCGAATGATAGATGCAGCAAAACGAGCAAATGCGGATGGATTCATCTGTGCAATGCAGAACCAATATGAGGAACCGATAGGGGATGGTGGTAATGCGCTGTCCAGTGGGCAAGCTCAAAGAATTGCCATAGCAAGAGCCTACTATCACAATGCAAAATGTGTTATTTTTGATGAACCAACCTCAAATTTGGATCAAGTATCTATAGAAAAATTTATTGGAACGATAAAAGAGATGAGTAAAAACTGTTTATGCATGATTGCCACCCATGACCGTTCGGTAATCGAAGTTTGTGAGCGTGTGATAGTAATTGATGAAATGGGGGTACGAGATGTGGAAAGGGATGCCGTACAAAACTACATAGAAGAATAAGAGAATAGCATAGAGGCTGTATTAGCTATAGAAGAAAAGGCTGTCGCAAAATCAATGATTTCTATAAAGATAGGGAGCGTTATGATTTTATCCGTATCGGAAGGAAGAGTTTGATTTTGTGACAGTCTTTTTCTTTATGTAAATATTTATCCTGTTGATACGAACTATGAATATGAGAAGTTGTTAAAATATGGTTTTATTGTTATGTTAGATAGAAAAATAAATAAAAAAATTGTAACATTTTCCTTGGAAGTCTATCTAAGTAATAGGATATCCAAAAGAACAATCGATTGAAAATAAAAAGAGAGAGGGGGGATTTGATTGGAGTCTTTTGAGGCGGTATATGAAAAGTATTATAAAAAATTATATTTTTTTCTCTATAAATTATCGGGTGATTTTACATTATCGGAAGAGATTACACAGGAAACATTATATAAAGCATTTTTACATATGAAACAGTATGAAGGAAGAAGTAGTATTTTCACTTGGCTTTGTGGGATTGCAAAAAATAATTGGCTGGCAGAATGTAATCGACAAAAACGCTTTGAAGATCTGGATTCATCTTTTGAGCCGACGAGTGGGTACAATATGGAACAAGAAGTGATAGAAAAGCAAACATTAGCTCATATGAGACGAGAAATTCGTCAGTTACCAGAGCCGTATATGACGGTTTGTATATTAAAAATATATGCGGAACTTTCTTATGCAGATATTGCATTGGAGTTTCAAAAATCAGAAAGTTGGGCGAGAGTCACTTTCTTTCGAGGGAAAACAATGTTGATGGAAAGGATGAATAACAATTGATGAAAAAAGAAAGATTAGATTGTGAAGTAATACAAGATTTATTACCACTTTATGAAGATGAATGTTGTAGTGAACGTTCCAAAATTTTGGTAGAAGAGCATTTAAAATACTGTAAAGTTTGTCAAGAAAAAAGGAAAAATTTTCAAAAGGAGTTTTCCACACCTATGATAGAAGATAGTGTAGATAAGAAAGTAATTAAAAAGGGAATACGAAAAATAAAGATGATAGGTGTGATAGGACTCAGTGTATTACTTGTTTGTTTCTCTTTTGTTTTTATTGTAACACCAATACGAAATTACCAAAAGGGAAGAGGAATTACTTATGTGAATTTAAAGGAACTATATGTGGCAAGGCAATTTATGAAATCGGTAAAAGATAAAAATTATGAGAAAGCCTATCGATATTTGGATATAAAAGGAGAATATGATAAAGTGATAGCAAGGGAAAAAGAGTTGGATAAAGGAAAGGAAGAAGAACAGGCACAAATAGAAGGAATTCAGAAGTTAAAAGAGAAGGGATTTGCATGGTATGATAAAGTGAGTAGGGAAGAATTTATAAAAAATATGAAGAGTTTGGAGGAAACAGGATTTAATATTTCCAATTATTTTTATGATAGGATTTCTGAGGGAGTCAATGAATGGTATGTTTATTTTGATATAGAAACTGAAAATGGAAGTCGCCTTAGATTTTCGATGCATGTAACGAATGATGGAATTAATTATTATTATAAATCAGGTCTTAAGACAGAGGATAAAAAGATAAGAGCACAATTAAAGGAAGCAAAAAAATACCTTACGATCTGCTATCGAATGCCAACAGATTTGAATGAAGAGGTACTAGAAGTATTATATGGAAAAGATGCTGATTGGTGGAAAATATACATAACACACAATTATCAAAAATAATTACTTCCATCTATTGAAAAGGAAAAAGATATATGTTATTTTGATTTAAGATAATGGAATAACATATCAAGTGATTAGGAAAAGAAGAGAACCTTTTCCTAAGAAAGAGGGAATCAGGTGAAAGTCCTGAACGATCCGGTCACTGTAAAAGAGGAGTCTCGTTTTGTTATTTTAAGGGCCATTGTGATGAAAATCATGAGAAGGTAGAAGCGAAGGCGTAGATACTTAAGTCAGGAAACCTGCTTGATATGAGATAGATGGAGCTTCCGATGAAGGCAACACCTAAAATACACTTCCGTAAGGAAGTGTATTTTCTGATGCCTGTTTAATACAGGCTTTTTTATTCTATAGGAAATTCCTCGCAAGCGAGTCATCCTATAGAATAAAAAAGCACTACGTGCGAACGATGCGCAGCTCGCAAAGAAGATAATTTTGCTTCGCAAACTGCTCGCGCGCGGCAAAGTGTGCATTGCTAGAAGTAACTTAAAGTCGCTAAGAGTGTGCAATGCACACTTTGTTCTGTTATAGCGGATAGATGAAAAACAGGCATAAGATCGTATTCTACAAAGAAAAGTTGTTCTCCCATTATCGAGAAAGAAAAAGGAGAAGAAAGATGAAACACGAAAAGATGAGAAAGAAACTAATGGTAGTAACAATGGCAGCACTTCTTGCATTTGGGGGAACTGCATGCGGTTCAAATGCTTCAAAAGGAAATAATAGTGGGGATTCGGAGCGGAAAGATGTTGAAAGTATTAAGAAAGAAAATCAAGTAAAGACAACACAAAATACGAAAAGTCAAGAAGGTGAATCCACAAAGAAGACAACATATCCATTGACCATTACCACTTATGGAACCGATGGATCTGAGTTAACAACCATCTATGAAAAAGCTCCAGAGAAAGTGGTGGCAGTATATCAAGGGTGTATTGAAACGATGTTAGCATTAGGATTAGAAGATCATTTGGTAGCCACAGCAGGACTTGATAATGAAGTGCCAGATAGTCAAAAGGAAGCATTTTCGAAAACAAACTATTTAGATGAGTTTACGCCATCTTTGGAAACCGTGACTATGCTAGAGCCTGATATGATTTTTTCTTGGGGTTCTTTGTTTAAAGAGGGAACGTTAGGTGATACAAGCGATTGGGTAAAAAAAGGAACCAATCTTTATATGAATACAAATACTCATCCAATGCAAAATGGAGAAAGCTATAATAAAACATTAGAAAATGAATTTACAGATATTTTAAATATCGGAAAGATTTTTGATGTTCAAGATCGGGCAGAAGCAATTGTAAATGATATGAAGAAGAGTATTGCAAAGGTAGAAGAAAAAACTATGAGTCAAAAGGAAAAACCAACCGCTCTCATTTTAGAATCAGGAAAAGATGGGTTTACAAATTATGGGAAAACAAGTCTTGGTGGAGATATGGTTACGAAGTTAGGAGGCGAATTAGCAAATCCCGATGCTTCTCAAGTAGGAAAGGAAGATGTGATTGCAGCAAATCCTGACGTTATTTTTGTTGTCTATATGCCATATTCTGGGGATGACAAAGAACAAGTAAAACAAGAAAAATTAGATGTTATTTTAAAAGATAAGACGTATGCGAGTTTAGATGCTGTGAAAAACGGACGTGTTGTCCCAATTATGTTAAGTGAAATGTATGCTAGTGCAACAAGAACAAAAGATGGAATTATTACGTTTGCGGAAGGACTTTATCCAGAGATTGACTTAAAACTGAGATAAGGGAAGAGAAATGAAGGGAAAGAAATATGATAAAAAAGAAAGTGAGTGAACGAAGGAAACTTTCTTCCAAACAATATAATGGAATACTTCTCATACTGTTGTTTTTATTACTGTTTTCCATATCGGTATCGGTTACTTTTGGAAATGCCAATATTACATGGAAAGAAGTGTATGGCGTCATAGGCTATGAGCTTTTTCATATCAATGGGCTGTCCGAATTTGCAACAGGAGCCATTCATGACGTTGTATGGTTGATTCGTTTTCCGAGAGTTATGCTAGCCTTGGCAATCGGTATGGGATTATCCGTTTGTGGGACCGTGATGCAAGCGGTTGTGAAAAATCCGCTAGCCGATCCGTATATTTTAGGCGTATCTTCAGGGGCGTCTATGGGTGCAACTCTTGGAATTTTATTTGGAGTTGGATATTTATTTGGAACAAATTTTGTAGGAATTGTTGCATTTTTAGGAGCGATGTTGACTTCGTTTTTTGTGCTTTTTATTGCAAATATAAGGGGAAGAGCAAATACAGGAAAATTGATTTTAATGGGGATGGCAGTGAGTGCGGTATGTTCTGCCATTTCAAATTTTGCTATTTATATTGCCAATGATAATAATGCGACGACAGAAATATTGTTTTGGACATTAGGAAGTTTAGCAAGTGCAAAATGGAACAAAGTTGTTGTAATTCTCCCAGTTCTTATTATAGGAACTCTTATTTTCTGGTCTCAATATCGTAATCTTAACTTAATGCTTTTAGGAGATGAAGCAGCAATTACCCTTGGAACGGATTTGCAAAAGACAAGGAATGTCTATATGATTTTAGCATCTCTTATGATTGGTTTTTGTGTGTATGCTTCGGGAACCATTGGATTTGTTGGTCTTATTATCCCTCATGCTATGAGAATGTGCTTTGGAACGGATCATAAACGACTGATTCCTGTTTGTGCCATTGTGGGAGGAATTTTTTTAATATGGGCCGATGTTTTATGTCGTGTTATTTTAAAAAATTCAGAATTACCACTAGGAATTTTAGTTTCTATCATTGGAGCACCTTGCTTTATTTATTTAATGCTAAAACATTCTTATGGCTTTGGAGGTAGAGATTCGTCAACTACCCATCACTAAAGGTAATGGGCTTGTAACTACCCAGTCGTAGTAGCGGTTTTCACCTCCGACCTTTAAAATTCAATAGGTATTGTTACCTAAAGTGGTGTTACATCATAGGGTGGTTGACAGCAACCTTTACGACAAAGATTTACTCTGTCATAACTGTATCAGGTACTATATTTCCCATGCAGTACAGTCTGTGGATGCGGTGTATATTTTGCGCTCTATCCGACTCGTATGGAGCAACCTCATATATACAGTTAGGGGTGTAGACAGAGTGCCTTTGTTGAGAGTTGCAACTAACGGTTATCTCTGTAACATATTAACTCTGTGTTTATTATAACAAAATAGTAACATTTTGGAAAGGAGAAATGGCACTCCTCCCACCACCGAAAGGAAGTGGGTTTCTGTGTCTGATTTAATTTTATGAAACTTTCGGCAGAAGAGATCCAATTATTTTATGGAAAAAAAGAAATCTTAAAAAACATATCCATCCATACCAAAGAAAAAGAATTTATAGGAATTATTGGACCAAATGGCAGTGGGAAATCCACGTTTTTAAAGTGTGTGTATCGAGTGCTAAAGCCAGATAATGGATGTGTCTTATTAGATGATGAAAAAATACAAGAGATGAGTTATAAAAAATCATCAAGAAAAATGGCGGTGGTGGCACAACATAACTATTATAATTTTGATTTTACCGTATTTGACATTGTACTTATGGGGCGCTCTCCTCATAAGAAGGCTTTAGAAAGAGATACTACAAGTGACTATAAAATAGTACAAGAAGCGCTGAAAATGGTAGGAATGGAAGCGTTTAAAAACAGGAGTTTTTCTACTCTTTCTGGAGGAGAACAACAAAGGGTGATTTTAGCAAGAGCCTTAGCACAGCAGACGCCATGTCTCTTGTTAGATGAACCGACAAATCATTTGGATATTACCCACCAGTTACAACTTTTGCGGATTGTAAAAAAATTAAATATCACGGTTATTTCTGCAATCCATGATTTAAACATCGCAGCTATGTTTTGTGATCGATTATATGTATTAAAAGAAGGGAGCATTGTAGCGGAGGGAAAACCAGAAGAAGTGCTCACAAAAGAATTAATAAGAGAAATCTATCAAGTGGATAGTGAGATTGTAAAAGATAGTAATGGACAAATGCATATTTTATTTTTATAGAAATTGATGAACAATGGGAGCAGAAGAGAGTTTCTGCTCCTATTTTATTTCATAGGAAATACATTGTTACATTCATTTGTAAAAGTGCCATTTCCTATGAAATAAAAAAGCACTACGTGCGAAGGATGCGCAGGTCGCAATGGGGAAAATTTTACTTCGTAAACTGCGACCGCGCGGCAAAGTGTACGTTGCTAGAAGTTATCGAAAGTCGCGAGGAGTGTTGGGCGTACACTTTGTTCTATTTAAAGTAGCTAAGAGTGTGCGACACATATTTTATCCTGATAGTAACAAATAATTTAGAGGAAAATAGAACGATTTATTATTTGGAGATTAAAAGAGAATAGAGTATAATAGAAATAACCAAAAAAGAGAAAAGAAAGAGGTAATAGAAAGACAACGATATTAAAAGTAATTATAAAATCATAAAAAATAGGGAGAAGTAAATATGGTAGAGAAATTGAGGAACACAAAAAAAGCAAAGGCTTTATTTGGAGATTGGGAAGAAACACTCATTTTGTCTTGTATACAAGAGATCATGGGGGAAATATATGTGGATAATCAAGAAAATCCATTATCTGCTATGGCGATACTTGGAGATTTTGTGTTTTTCGCCGGAAAAGTAAATAGGGAATTGGTCTTATTTAAGCCTGATTGGTGTAAACAAAATTTTATTATTATGGTACCACAAAATGAGGAATGGGGGAAAATGATAGAAGACTGCTATAAAGAAAAGGCAGATAAAGTGTTAAGATATGCGATAAAAAAACAACCTAAGATTTTTCATGAGGCAAAATTACAGGAAATAATTAAGAAGTTGCCTGATGGCTATGAATTAAAAATGATAGACGAACATCTTTATAACCAATGTAGGGAAAATGATTGGAGTCGGGATTTTGTATCTCAGTATAGAGATTATGAAACTTATAATAAACTTGGTTTAGGTGCAGTTATTTTAAAGAATGGAGAGATTGTTTCAGGAGCATCATCTTATACAACCTATAAAGATGGAATTGAAATAGAAATTGATACAAAAAAACAATATCGGAGAAAGGGATTGGCTTCTATTTGTGGGGCAAAATTGATCTTAGAATGTCAAAAGAGAAATCTGTATCCTAGTTGGGATGCCCAAAACTTATGGTCAGTGTCGTTAGCAGAAAAGTTAGGATATGAATATAGTCATGCCTACACCGCCTATGAGGTAGTTGGATATTAAATAGTTCTTATTCGTTTTTCAGGGGAATGCTCTATGACACAAAAAATGTTAAAATCACTATAATATTATTTTAGTAAAAGAAAGGATAAAGATATTATTTGAGAAAACATACTATTTTAAGGAAAGTTTTAATCTTCACTTGTTGTATTATTTTTTGCTATTCTGGATGGCAACTTTTTAGTTATTATTATGAAACAAGAACTTCGAAAAAGGAGTTTCAAACATTAGAAACAGTTGCCTTTGAAGAAGTAAAAGATGAAACAGAAACCATAAAGGAAACAGGAAAAAAAGAACAACAAGAAGCAAAAAAAGAGAAGAAATTTCAATATGAGAAGTTAAAAGAACAAAATGAAGATACTTTTGGATGGATAATGATAGAAGGTACGAGAATTGATTATCCAGTTATGTATCGAGACGGAGATAATGAATTTTATCTTCATCATAATTTTCAAAAAGAATATTCCATAACGGGTACACCATTTCTAGATGGGAACTGGAATCCAAAGGCAAAGACAGATAATTTTATTATTTATGCCCATCATATGAAAGATGGAAGTATGTTTGCTGACTTGATGAAATATGAAGATTCAGAGTTTTATGAGCAACATAAACAAGTGACACTTTATGTAAAGAATGAAAAGCATACATACCAGATTTTTGCAGTATGTCGTGTGAGCGCGAACTATGAACAAGAATTTTATAATATGATGCAATTGGAACAAGAAGAGTATGAATCTTATTTAGAGACAATAAAAGAAAAGGCATTATATGCTACCGACTCTTATCCAAAAAATCAAGAGAAATTATTATTGCTTTCCACTTGTGAATATTCACAAGAAAATGGCAGATTAATTGTGTTAGCAAAAGAACTGATATAACAATTAGTATAAGAAATAGAACAAGTTAGAAATTGGGACTATCGCACTAAGAAAGTATAATACAAACGATAGTAAGGATTCCTAGTGGAACGCTTTATCTTTTGTCGGTATTGCACTTGGTGCGACAGCCCCAATTTTTATGAATCGATTAGGTTATCAGAATGTATCTATACAGTTGTTGTGTCATCAATCGATGTAATAACATCTGAAATATGTTTTAAAAATAAGTCTCGAATTTCTTGATATTCCCCAAGACCTTTTAAGTGACACTGTACATCATATCCAGCAGAAAGAAATTGGGTTTTCCAAGAATCTATGTCATCTCCTGCCATGTCGTTTGTAGCATGATCTCCAGATACAATCATAAAAGGTGCAAGGTGAACACGTTTTGGAGCATATTGTTTGACCATTGATAAAACAGAATCGATGGTTGGATAGGCTTCGACTGTACCTATAAAAATATTTTGATACCCTTTGTCTTTAAAGGTGTAATCGAGTGCTGCATAGATTGCGTTGGAATAGTGGGTTGTTCCATGCCCCATTAAAACTAAAGCCTCATCTGGTGATAAAAAAGAAAATTCTTGATGAATGGCCTCAATTACAATATCATTATCCTCAGTTGTTGTTAAAAGAGGATTGCCAAAGCGAATTGTGGAAAAGGAAGAAGAATAGAAAAGAGCATCTTGTATCATAAGCTCATTTTCTATTCCATTAATCACATGAGTTGGCTGTACAATCACATCCGTAATGCCTTCGTTTTTCATTCGAACCATAGCTTCTTTCACCGTATCATAGTGAATATTATCTCGTTTTTTTAATTTTTGAAGAATCATACCACTTGTCCAAGCGCGATATATTTTATAATTTGGATAAGCAGTAGTGATTTCTTGTTCAATAGCATCAATTGTTACTTTTCTTGTGTCATGGTAGCTAGTTCCAAAACTAACTACTAAAATTGCTTTTTTTATATTTTTTATCATAACGTATTCCTTTCATTCATTGTGCGTCCCTATCTCGCTTAATTTAGTTCCTTTTATTGAATAAAATAGCATTTTATAAATTTATATATGTTATACTGATAAAATGCGTCGACAGTTTAGGGGAGAACCGTCTAGTATAAAGACTATCTTTCGCAGTTTTGATACTTATTTTTAGTACTTGATTCCGTGGGCAGGTCTTCTGACTTAAGCGTCAACACTTCCTGCGGCCTTCCCAGAAATAGAAATTCCAATGACGCAAAAAGAAGGAAATTCATCTTTTATAGCGACGTGACCGTGGAGAAATTACACCTCTCTTCTCTATTCTCCCATGGAATAAAAACATAGGCACCACACGGTATTCAAATGTATAGAAATTATAGAATGAATGAATAGGAAAGTCAAGAAAGGGAAATGTGTATGCAGAAAGAGTAGAGCTAGGGAGGGAATGGAGGATTATAATAAAGGAACATGGAGGGAGATGATGAAAGTGGAAGAGATGAAAATACATATTATAGGTGGAAGTGGTTCAGGAAAATCCTATTTAGCAGAAAAAATGTCTAAGAAATGGAAGATTCCACATTATGATTTAGATCAGCTACAATGGGATAATGAAGCAAAAGAATATGGAGTGAAAATGCCAATTGAGAAAAGAGATGCTATGTTAAAAGAGATTTTAAATATGGATCAGTGGATTATAGAAGGAGTTTATTATCAATGGGTACAAGAGAGTTTCAAAAAATCAGATCGTATTTATCTCATGGAGACGCCTGAAAGAATTTGTCAATTTCGTATTATAAGAAGATTTATAAGAAGAAAAATGGGACTAGAGAAAGGGAAAAAGGAAACGATAAAATCTCTAATTGAGTTATTAAAATGGAATCATAAATTTTATAAAGTGAACTTAAAAGAAATAAAAAATTTGTTGGAGATATATGAAAAAAAGGTCATTATCGTAAAAAATAAAAAAACGCTATAGAAGTTTTATTTCTAGCATAAAATTTTTTAGAAAATATAATTTTTCAAGAAAGAAATTCCTATCAAAATCATAGAGAAAATACAACCATGGCGAAAAAAATAGAATAAAGATATCTTTGCTTGTTTTTTTTAGAAATTCTATGTATAATAGATAAAATTGGGCAAACATATATTTGCTTTTACCAATACCACGTGAAAAATACAATTTAGGATAGGTTATTATTCTACAAAGTATTCATGTATCATGATATATGGTTTGTTAGAATAGACAGTAAAATAATAGAGGGTACTGCGTGGAGGTTGGTACTTTATTATATTATGATACTACAGGAGGAAACTATGAGTAAACATTTATCACCAGAAATAAGAGTTCCAATTGATAGTGATAATCCTTCTATTCAAAGACATGAAGAGTTATGCATTAAATGTGGACAATGTAAAAATGTTTGTAAGGATTATATTTCTGTGTTAGGACACTATGATTTGGAAGAAACAGGAGACCGCGCAATCTGCGTTCATTGTGGGCAGTGTGCAAATGTCTGTCCAGTGGATTCTATTACAGAACAGTATGAGTATGAGGACATAAGAAAAGCAGTTCAGGATCCAAATGCAGTTGTTATTGTTAGCACATCTCCATCTGTAAGAATTGCCTTAGGGGAAGAATTTGGAATGGAAGATGGAAGTTTTGTAGAAGGAAAGATGATCGCTTTATTAAGAAAACTTGGAGTGGATTATGTTTTAGATACAAATTTTGCAGCAGACTTGACAATTATGGAAGAAGCTAGTGAATTAATTGAAAGAATCACAAAAGGCACAAAACCATTACCACAGTATACAAGTTGTTGTCCAGCATGGGTAAAATTTGCAGAAATTTATTATCCAGATATGCTTGATCATATTTCAACAGCGAAGAGTCCAATTGGTATGCAAGGACCAACAATTAAAACTTATTTTGCTAAAAAAATGGGCATCGATCCTAAGAGAATTGTCAATGTAGCATTAACTCCTTGTACTGCGAAAAAATTTGAGATTCGCAGAGATGAAATGAATGCCGCTGGTGTTTATTTAAATGAAGAACAGATGAGAGACATGGATCATGTGATTACAACACGTGAGTTAGCTATGTGGGCAAGAGAAGAAAATGTAGACTTCCAAGCATTAGAAGATTCTGCCTTTGATAAATTAATGGGAGAAGCTAGTGGAGCAGGCGTTATTTTTGGAAATACAGGCGGTGTTATGGAAGCTGCATTAAGAACTGCCTATGAATTTATTACAAAAGAATCCGCTCCAGAACAATTATTTGATTTACAGCCAGTAAGAGGATTAGATGGAATTCGAGAAGCGAGCTTACAAATCGCAGATATGACCGTAAATGTAGCCGTTGTTTATGGAACAGAAAATGTTCGAAAGATGATTGAACGAGTAAAAGAAGGCAAGAAACAATATCACTTTATTGAAGTGATGACTTGTCCAGGAGGTTGCATCGGCGGTGGTGGACAACCAAAAGATAGAGAATATAAAGGCGATGCTTTAAGAGCAAAGAGAATCGAAGGTTTATATTCTAGAGATGCTCAGCTCAAGAAAAGAAAGAGTCATGAAAATGAAGAAATTATTGCTCTTTACAAAGAATTTTATAAAGAACCACTAAGCCCTCTTGCAGAAGAAATGTTACATACATTTTATTTCGATAGAAGTTCTGAATTAGGCGAAAAGAAAGAAAAAACAACAGAAACAAAAGATAAAACAGGAGAAAAAACAACTATGAAAAAATTCGTCTGTACTGTATGTGGGTATGTACATGAAGGAACAGAAGTACCAGCAGAATGTCCAATCTGTCATAAATCCACAGAAGTATTTAAAGAAGTAGAAGAAAAAGCAGAAGCAGTGAAAAAATTTGTCTGTACTGTATGTGGATATGTACATGAAGGAGAAACAGCGCCAGCAGAATGTCCAATCTGTCATAAGCCAGCAGAAGTATTCAAAGAAGTAGAAGAAAAAGCGGAAGCAGTGAAAAAATTTGTCTGTACCGTATGTGGATATGTACATGAAGGAACAGAAGCGCCAGCAGAATGTCCAATCTGCCATAAGCCAGCAGAAGTATTCAAAGAAGTAGAAGAAAAAGCGGAAGCAGTGAAAAAATTCGTCTGTACCGTATGTGGATATGTACATGAAGGAACAGAAGCACCAGCAGAATGTCCAATCTGTCATAAATCTGCAGAAGTATTCAAAGAAATGTAAGAAAAGTGCAAACAAAGAAGAAAAAGGCAGAGGGTTCCTCTGTCTTTTTCTTTCGATATGTTTTGTCACGAATGCATGTTTGAATTCATGATATGTGTTTGCTATACTATAAACAATAGTGTATTTATCGGGCGTAATAAATTTGATACTTGATGTTCTATGTTATTGATGAAAATTGAAAGATGATGATAGATGGTTTGGCTATATAATAGAAAAAAAGATTCAATATAATGGTGTCAATGTCTTAGAAAGTTGAAAAGAGTATATCAAAATAGATGAGGTTTATGGAGAAATAGGAAAGGAAGAAAATCAGGCAACGATGAGATTTTAAGAAAAATCATATGATATCTTCCATAGTTTCAATAGTGGTTACCAAGATAAAAATATCACTTGTGAAGTGAAGAATGATAATTATCATGAGCTTTTTAAAAGATTGATTCGGAAAGGAAGATGGAAGTATGTCAAAAAGCTTAGGAAAGATATTACAGCGATTAAGGAAAGAACAAGGAATGAATCAAGAGGAGTTAAGTCGAGGTCTTTGTTCGATTACAACATTGTCAAGATTTGAGTCAGGGGAGAGGGAGCCAGATCAGATATTGTTTGAGTCTTTGGTCAGTCGTTTGGGGAAGGATAGTACAAAATGGGAACTTATTCTAAGCGAAAATGATAAAAGATTATTAGAAAAAAGAAATTATATAGAATATTTGATAAAAACCAACCAATGGGAAGAGGTAGAAAAGGAAATAAAAGGATACAAAAAGTTTACCGGAGTATCAAAAACATTACATGAACAGTATCAGTTATTTATACAAGCATTATTGGATCAACATAATGGGGAGTTTGAGCAGGCACTGAATCAATGTAAATTAGCATTAGAGAAAACAAAAATAGTATTAAAATAAGACGGAGTAATTATTAAGAATGAAGTGCTTTCAAAAAATGAGTTAAGAATCTTATATCTAATAGGAGAGATTTTATTTGAAAGCAATGTAGAACAATCAATGGATCTTTATAATTATTGGACAATCCTTCTGCGATATGTGGAGACTAGGTGTAGCGATGAGCGATATCGTTTAGAGTTTTATAGCCAAGCATATTATTATTTGGCATATATCGATTACGAGAGAGCAAAATATCGCCGTAGTATTTGTTATTGCAAAAAAGTATTAAAAGAATTAATTGAAAAGAGAAGTATTTGCTATTTAAAGCAGTTTATAAGATTGATTAATAAGCTAGATGAGGTTTGTGATATTTCTTCAATTTTAGAATTATCGTCTATAGAAAATCTAAATATTTTATTAGAGACATTAGAAGAGTGGGAAGAAGAAAATAAAAAATTACAACAGAAACAGCAATATATTCGTCCTTACAATAGTACCTATTCCATTAATGAAATTATAAAAAATATGCGAAAATATTATGGAAAGACGCAAGAAGATTTTATGGAGTATTCAGATGTTGGTATTGTGAGCAATCAATCCGCTTTATCTAAAATTGAAACTGGAAAGAGGAGTCCAAGAGTTACAACAAGAAGAAACTATTTAGAACTATTAGGATTAGAGGGGAAAGAAGAAGGATATCAATTAGCGGTTCAAGGAGAAGATTTTGAGATTCAAGAATTGCGATGGGAGATTGATTTTTATATTTCCATTCATGAGATGGAAAAAGCAGAAGAACTGTTATGGAAGTTAAAAGAAAAAATTGATTTAGATAATGTATATAACCAACAATATATTAGAAGAACTGAATTGTTTATTCTAGATGAAGTTGAGGGGGTTTCATGTGAAGAATGTGA
>DVIZ01000078.1 GCA_018710905.1 Candidatus Scybalomonas excrementigallinarum
CAATTGAATGTATTAGTTTGAATTTTGTACAGAATGAATAACAAGTATCTGAAATTTAGTGAGGAGAGAAGTAACATTATGGCTCAGAAAAGCTAGATTTTATGCGACTTTCAGAGTTTCGCAAACGCCTATTAATGCATTTGCTAAAGAGGAGAAGGAAGCTTTGGCTTTCGTTGCTTAAAAGGGAAATTAGAGATAAAATAAAGAAAGAACAATAAGATTAGGAAGCGAAACTTCCTATCACATAAAAAGAAGTGGAGGTATTATTGAAATGGAACGTACAAATTATCATACACACACAAAACGATGCAAACACGCAGGTGGAACAGAGCTTGATTATGTAAAAGCAGCGTTAGAAAAAAAGTTATCAGTATTAGGATTTAGCGATCACGCTCCTTATCCAGATGATCGCATGGGGATGCGAATGGATTATGCAGAATTAAAGTCCTATATAGAAGAAGTGTTGCGACTAAAGGAACAATATCGAAAGGAACTTTCTATTTTATTAGGGCTAGAAATTGAATTTGATCCAAGGGAAATGGATTATTATTATCAATTAAAGGAAGAAATGGGGATAGAATATCTGTTATTAGGACAACACGCTTATATTGATAAAAGAGGAGAGACTATTAATATTTATTCGTTAGAACAGACAAAAGACACGAGTCATTACTTAGAGTATGCCAATAGCTTAAAAGATGCCATGAAGACAGGATTATTTCCGGTGATTGCTCATCCAGATGTTATTTTTATAAATCAAATGCCGTGGGATAAAAACTGTGAAGAAGCCTGTGATCGAATTGTGGAGGCAGCACTATTGACAAATACGATTTTAGAATTCAATGGGAATGGAATTCGCAGAGGGAAAATACAATATGAAGATGGGGTTCGTTATCCTTATCCTCATGAAAGGTTTTGGGAAAAGGTGGCAAAGGCAAATGGGAAGACAATGATTAATTCCGATTGCCATAATCCAAATCATGTGTGGGATGCGTGTATGGAGGAAGCCTATCAACTTGCCAAAAAATGGGGATTACAAGTTGTAAATCGCTTTTAACTTGTTTCCTATCCTTTGTTAAAAAAGATGCAAGAAACTTCCTATCCTAGTTATAAAAAACGTTCCTCACGCATATATATGAAAGAGTGATAGAAGAAAGGGGAACTAGGAATGGATAATTTTAATGTATATAAAGATATTAGTGCCAGAACTGGTGGTGATATCTATATTGGCGTTGTAGGTCCAGTTCGGACAGGCAAGTCCACTTTTATTAAACGATTTATGGATCTATTAGTAATACCAAATATGACAGACGCACATGAGAAACAATTAGCCATTGATGAACTTCCACAGAGTGCAGGTGGAAGGACGATTATGACAACAGAACCAAAATTCATTCCAAAAGATGGAGCCACAATTGACATGGGAGAGGAAATCTCATTTAAAGTGCGTATGATCGATTGTGTTGGATATTTAGTACATAGTGCCGTTGGATATATGGAAGATGAGCAAGAACGATTAGTGAAAACGCCTTGGTATGAATATGAAGTTCCATTTACAAAAGCGGCGGAAATTGGAACGAGAAAAGTCATTGCTGATCATTCCACCATTGGAATTGTTATTACAACCGATGGAAGCTTTACAGAAATTCCAAGAGAAGATTATATGGAGCCAGAAGAGAGAACGGTTGCAGAATTAAAAGAGTTAAAAAAACCTTTTATTATCTTATTGAACTCAAGTCGTCCATATTCAAAAGAAACAAGGGACTTAGTGAGTTCTATGGAAGAAAAGTATCAAGTGCCAGTAAAAGCGTTAAACTGTGAACAATTAAAGACCGATGATATTAAAGATATTTTAAAACAGATTTTATTGGAATTTCCAATTAACTGCATCGAATTTTTCCTTCCAAAATGGTTAGAAGCATTGCCGATGGAACATTGGTTAAAGAAAGAACTGTTCCATTGGTTAAAAGATAACTTTACGGAGTTTCAGTGGATTAAAGATCTCTACCGAAAAGAGCTTCCAAAGACAGAGATGATGCAAGATGTGAAGCTTGATAAGGTGGCAATGGATACGGGGCGTGTTAAAATAGTCGTCACGATGAAAGAACCATACTATTATCAAATTCTTAGCGAGTTAACAGGCATGGAAATTGATAGCGAATATGAATTGATTCAGATGCTAAGAGAACTTTCCAAAGGAAAAGGAGAGTTTGATAAGGTGGCAGATGCTATTTCTGCTGTCCGCTACAAAGGTTATGGAATCGTAACCCCACAAAAAAGTGAAATTCAATTAGAAACGCCAGAAGTGATCAAACATGGTAGTAAATATGGAGTGAAAATTAAAGCGACAGCACCATCGATTCATATGATTAAAGCGGATATTACAACAGAATTAGCACCAATTGTCGGTTCCGAGCAACAGGCACAAGATCTGATTAACTATATTAAAGAAGAGTCCGCAAAGGGAGAAGAAGGTATTTGGAAAGTCAATATTTTTGGAAAATCGGTGGAACAGTTAGTGGAAGATGGTATGATGCAAAAAGCTGCTAAGATGACAGAGGACAGTCAGATGAAATTACAAGATACTATGGAAAAGATTATTAATGATGGAAATGGCGGACTTGTGTGCATTATTATTTAAGGATGAGAAAAAGTACAATTTGTGCGATTATTCTTGACAAATAGCAGAAGAAGGCATATACTTTGATTATCAAAATATTTTACACAGATAAGGATGAGACCATGTCAATTAAAATTTTAGGAACTGGTAGTTCTGTTCCAAAAAGAATTGTAACCAATGATGATTTAGCACAAATTATGGATACAAGCGATGAATGGATCAGAAGTCGTACTGGAATTCGATCAAGACATTTAGCCATAGAAGAAACAAGTAACGAGATGGCAGCAAAAGCGGGAGAAAGAGCGCTTTTACAAGCGGGAATGAAAGCAGAAGAATTAGATATGATTCTTGTTGCTACCCTTTCTCCTGATCAAGTGATGCCAAATACTGCCTGTGAAGTTCAAAAAAGAATTGGAGCTAAAAAGGCGGTTTGTATCGATTTAAATGCAGCATGTTCTGGATTTTTATTCGCACTTCATACGGCAGCTGCTTATATTGCAAGCGGATTTTCCAATAACATTTTAGTGATTGGCGTTGAAACATTATCAAAAGTTATGGATTGGAACGATCGTTCCACTTGTGTACTCTTTGGAGATGGCGCAGGCGCCGCTGTTGTTACAAAAGGAGAAGAAAATAGCTATGAGGCTGTTGTCGGTTCCAATGGAGAGAAAGGGCATGTATTAGAACTAGCCGATCGTAAAAATAATAATCCCTATGTATCCAATGAAGATGCTCCATATTATGTCACAATGAATGGGCAGGAAGTCTTTAAATTTGCAGTATCTACGGTACCAAGTGCAATTAAAGAAGTGTTAGAAAAGGCAAATGTCAAAGAAGAAGAAGTGGATCATTTTTTACTTCATCAAGCAAATGAAAGAATTTTACAATCCGTGGCAAAACGATTAAAACTTCCACTTACAAAGTTCCCTATGAATTTAGAGCGATACGGAAACACTTCTTCTGCTAGCATTATACTGTTATTAGATGAATTGAATCAGAAAAATGAAATAAAAAGAGGGGATAAACTTGTTCTTTGTGGATTCGGTGGTGGACTCACATGGGGAGCAATTTATCTCACTTGGTAGAAAAGAGAAAACAGGGAGTGAAGATTGAAACAATTACAATATCAAAGGCCAATTCAATTTTCACAAAAGATAAGACAAAAGAGAACCATAGTTTTTATTGTGGTTCTCTTTTCTTTTTTATGTATTATATTAGGAGAAAATTTACTATTACAGACGATAGCAAAACGGAATGAAGGGCTCATTGCACAAAAGAAGATGGAGTATTTTCGCACGATTCCAAGCGGAAGTGATGAAAAAAAGTTTTCCTATTTTCTAAAGAAAAATCCAACTTATGAAACCTATTATAAAACAATCAAAGCGGAAAGTAAGAAGTTTCCTATCGATAGGGATTATTTTCGTTCCGTTTCTTATGAGGATTCATGGGGAAATGAACGGAATTTTGGAGGGAAACGAAGGCATGAGGGAACCGATCTTATGTCAAATACCAATAAGAGAGGGGAAATCCCAATTTTTAGTATGAGCGATGGGGTAGTAGAAAACAAAGGATGGTTAACGCTTGGAGGGTTTCGAATCGGTATTAAGACAAAAAGTGGGATTTATTATTACTACGCTCATCTTTATTCCTATGCAGAAGGATTAAACGTAGGGGATGAAGTGAAGGCAGGACAGTTTCTTGGATTTATGGGGGATTCTGGGTATGGAGAAGAAGGAACCATTGGACAATTTCCGGTTCATTTGCATATGGGGATTTATATGACAATGGGGGAAAAAGAGATTAGTGTGAATCCTTATTGGATTTTAAAAGAGTTGGAAAAGAAAGAAAAATCGAATATTGCGAGATAAATTATTTTCCTTATAAAGGAAAGTATGTTATAATGAATCATGTTATGCTCTATTATACGGGGAGAATTGATTTGGACACTATGATAGAATAAGCGAATGAATACTGAACTATAGGAACAAGAGGTGTGATGTGACAGATGGAATTACATTTATGGAGAGAAATGCTCGACCCTTATTACTTTGCAGTAGAAGAACTTGTTGTAAAATTTCGGAACTTACAAAAAGAATTTCGGGATACCAATCAATATAGTCCAATTGAAGAAGTACAAGGGCGTGTAAAAAGCATTTCTAGTATTTTAGATAAAGTACAAAAAAAACAATATGAACTTGGGGATGTAGAAGATAAAATTGAAGATATTGCGGGAATTCGTATTATTTGTCAGTTTACAGAAGATATTGATAAAGTCGTTGCTTTAATTAAAAAACGAAGTGATCTTATTTTAAAAAGTGAAAAAGATTACATAAGGAATCCAAAATCAAGTGGTTATCGCAGTTATCATATGATTTTATACTATGATGTCAATATGGCAGAAGGGACAAAGCGAATTCAAGTAGAAATCCAAATTCGAACACTTGGTATGAATTTTTGGTCAACCATTGAACATTCTCTTCAATATAAATATAAGAGAAATATTCCAGAACATATTAAGGAAAGATTGTTAAATACTGCACAAGCTGTAGTTAATTTAGATGCGGAGATGTCAACCGTTCGAGATGAGATTTTAGATGCGCAGAATGATTTTACAATAAAAGATCAGTTAGTATCCGATATTTTAAAAAATATTCAGGGCCTTTTTCGTGTGGCAAATCAACGAGAAGTGATTAAAATTCAGGATGAATTTTATAAAGTATATCAAAGTGGTAATGTAGAGCAATTAAAACATTTTGGCAAACAGCTTGATATTATAACAGAAGGATATCGAGCACAGAATTTAAATTAGAAAATAGGCAAAACCTTCCTGTATCGAAAAATGATGAGAAATACGTGGTATGGATTTTTCATATAAAAAAGATATGGGGAGGCTTTTCAGCGTTATAGAAAAAAGATTACAAATAGGAGAAAAAGAGTGAATTTACCAATTACATTTCAAGAAAAAATGAAGAAATTACTTGGAGAAGAGGAGTATACAAAGTATTTAGAAAGTTTTGAGCAAAAAAATAAAAGTGGGCTACGTGTCAATACGAGCAAAATTTCCGTAGAAGACTTTTTAAAAATTTGTCCATTTGAGTTAGAACCAGTACCTTGGACAACCAATGGATTTTATTACAATCCAGAATTGCAACCAGCAAAGCATCCCTTTTATTTTGCAGGGCTTTATTATTTACAAGAGCCAAGCGCTATGTCACCAGCGGCGTTTTTGCCAGTAAAGGAAGGGGAAAGAGTGTTAGATCTTTGTGCCGCTCCTGGAGGAAAGACAACAGAACTTGGTGTAAAATTAAACAAAAAAGGCGTTTTAGTTACCAATGATATTAGCAATTCAAGAGCAAAAGCTCTCCTTAAAAATGTAGAATTATTTGGACTTTCCAACGCCATTGTTTTAAGTGAACCGCCTGCAAAATTAGCCAGTCGTTTTGGAGGATATTTTGATAAAATTTTAATTGATGCCCCATGCTCTGGAGAAGGAATGTTTCGAAAAGATCCGCCAATTATGAAAAATTGGGAGAAAATAGGAGTGGAATTTTACGCCAATTTACAAAGAGAAATCCTTCCAGAAGCCATTAAAATGTTGCGTCCAGGGGGAATGTTATTATATTCTACTTGTACTTTTTCCCCAGAAGAAAATGAACAAAGCATTGAATATTTATTAAGTCTTGATGAAGGGCTTTCTCTTGTAGAGCTTCCGATGTTTGATGGATTTGACACAGGGCATCCAGAGTGGGGATTGACAGGCAATGAAGAATTGAAAAAGACAAGAAGAATTTGGCCTCACAAAGTGGCAGGAGAAGGGCATTATGTCGCTCTTCTTAAAAAATCAGAAGATTCTATGCCACTTGGAAGTTATACCCCTTATCCATACAAGAAACCAAAACTTCCAAAAGAAGTTATGGAATTTATGGAAAAGACAAAGATAACCATTGATGAGAGAAGATTATTAGTAAATCAGGATTACGTCTATTATTTGCCAGAGGATTTGGCAGATTTTACAGGGCTTCGCACCTTGCGTTCTGGACTCTTTTTAGGTATTATTAAGAAAAATCGTTTTGAGCCAAGCCAAGCACTTGCTATGGCACTTTCCAAAGAAGGATTTGATAATGCCATTTCCATTGAAGAAGAGCAGTGGATTAAATATTTAAAATGTGAAACAATTCCAGTGGAAGGTGGAAAAGATGGAATGGCCTTAATTTGTGCCAAAGATTATCCGCTTGGCTGGGGGAAAAATAGTAAGGGAACGTTAAAAAATAAATATCGCGCTGGTTGGAGATGGTTATAATGGGAGGAAAGATAAGATTAGATAAATATTTGGCGGATATGTCATTTGGGACAAGAACCGAAGTAAAGCAGATGATAAAAAAAGGACTTGTGGGGGTTAATGGCATCGTCGTAAAAAAGCCCGAAGCAAAGGTTGGAGAAGAAGATCAAGTTTTCGTATCAGGAAAAGAGGTAACCTATTCTGAATTTGAATATTTTATGCTTCATAAACCAGCTGGAGTAGTATCCGCTACTGAGGATCGGATTCATAAGACAGTGCTTGATTGTATTGATTCCAACCGAAAAGATTTGTTTCCGGTTGGTCGCTTGGATATTGATACCGAAGGATTACTTCTGATTACCAACGATGGAGAGTTGGCTCATGAATTATTATCCCCTAAAAAACACGTTGCAAAAACGTATTATGCAAAGATTGATGGAGTGGTGACCGAAAAAGAGATTTTAGCATTTAAAGAAGGACTTGATTTAAAAGAGTTTGTAGCAAAGTCAGCAGAGCTTGTTGTGCTTTCAAGACCTTCTGAGCAACAATCGGAGATTCAAGTGACCATTTATGAAGGAAAATTCCATCAAGTAAAGCGGATGTTTGAAGCTGTTGGAATGAAAGTATTATATTTAAAACGGCTCTCTATGGGGACACTTTGTCTTGATGAAACACTAGAAGTTGGAATGGCAAGACCACTTACAAAAGAAGAGATCGAACAGTTAAAAAGAAAATAATGATTGGACGATGAAAGAAAGGAAGTACGAATGTTAGAACAAGTAAAAGCGGTCATTTTTGACTTAGATGGAACGCTTGTAGATTCCATGTGGGTATGGAAAGAGATTGATATTGAGTTTTTAGCCCCGTTTGGAATTGAAGTTCCCGATAACCTTCAAAAAGAAATTGAAGGAAAAAGTTTTACAGAAACAGCGGAGTATTTTAAAGAAGTATTTCAAATACCGATGTCAATTGAGGAAATGAAAAATGTATGGAATCAGATGGCATATGAAAAGTATTCCTCGGTTGTTCCGTTAAAAGATGGAGTTTATGAATTTTTACGCTATTTAAAAGAAAATAAAATTCCAGCAGGCATTGCTACAAGTAATTCAAGGGAGCTACTCTTGGCCGTTTTAGAGGGGCTTGGAGTGGAAGGATATTTTCAAGTGCTTTGTACCGGCTGTGAAGTTGGCAGAGGAAAACCATTTCCAGATGTGTATTTAAAAGTGGCAAAAGAGCTTCAAGTGGATCCAAAAGACTGTCTTGTGTTTGAAGATTTACCAGCAGGACTTTTAGCAGGAAAAGCAGCTGGCATGAAAACTTGTGCAGTAAAAGATGAATTTTCTAAAGGAATGATTGTGGAAAAGAAACAGTTGGCGGATTATTATATTGAATCTTACGATGATATTTTAACGAGAAATTATGAGGTGTTAACATGAGCTTTTTGCCGATAAATCGAAAAGAAATGGAAGAACGTGGATGGGAGCAGGCAGATTTTGTCTATATAACAGGAGATGCCTATGTGGATCATCATTCTTTTGGAGTTGCTATTATTAGCCGTGTATTAGAGGCACATGGGTATAAAGTGGCTATTTTAGCTCAGCCAGATTGGAAAAATCCAGAATGTGTGAAAGAGTTTGGGGAACCAAGACTTGGATTTTTAGTGACAGCAGGAAATATGGACTCGATGGTAAACCATTATTCCGTTTCTAAAAATCGAAGAAAGCAGGATGCATACACACCAGGAGGTGTCATTGGAAAGCGTCCCGATCGAGCGACGATTGTATACTGTAATATGATTAAGAAATATTACCGCCATACCCCAATTATTATTGGGGGAATTGAAGCCAGTTTACGTCGCCTTGGACATTATGATTATTGGGATAATAAAGTAAGGCGTTCTATTTTATTGGATGCCCAAGCGGATTTACTATTGTATGGAATGGGAGAGCACTCCATTGTAGAAATGGCAGACGCCCTTAATAGTGGTATTTCGGTACAGGATTTGACGTTTATTAAAGGAACGGTTTATAAGACAAAAGAATTGCCAGATGGTTATGATTTTATTACGTTACCGACGTTTGATGAAATTGTGGAATCGAAAGAAACTTATGCAAGAAGTTTTTATTTACAATATTGCAATACGGATCCTTTTTCGGCAAGACCTCTTGTAGAACCATATGATCACGTTTATGTGGTACAAAACACACCAGCACTTCCGTTAACACAAGAAGAAATGGATGATGTCTATGCACTACCTTATATGAGAGATTATCATCCTTCTTATGAAGCAGCAGGGGGAATCCCAGCCATTTCAGAAGTGAAATTTAGTTTGGTCAATAACCGAGGATGTTTTGGTGGTTGTAGTTTTTGTGCTTTGACATTTCATCAAGGAAGAATTGTGCAAACGAGAAGCCATGAATCCATTATTGAAGAGGCAAAGTTGATTACAGAAGAAAAAGATTTTAAAGGATACATCCACGACGTAGGAGGGCCAACCGCTAATTTCCGTCACCCAGCTTGTGAAAAGCAGCTGACAAAAGGTGCTTGTAAGACGAAACAATGTCTTTTCCCAAATCCTTGTAAAAACTTGAAGGTGGATCACAAAGACTATTTGAAATTATTAAGAAAATTGAGAAATCTTCCAAAAGTGAAGAAAGTATTTATTCGTTCAGGTGTTCGCTTTGACTATGTAGTAGCGGATAAAGATGATACCTTTTTAAGAGAGCTTTGTGAATATCATGTAAGTGGGCAGTTAAAAGTAGCCCCAGAACATATTGCAGATCCTGTGCTTCAAATGATGGGAAAACCAGAAAATGCTGTTTATGAAACCTTTAAAGAACGCTATAAAAAAGTCAATGAAGATCTGAATAAAAAGCAGTACTTAGTGCCATATTTAATGTCTTCTCATCCAGGATCTACCTTAAAAGAAGCGGTGGCTCTTGCAGAATATTTAAGAGACTTAGGCTATATGCCAGAACAAGTACAAGATTTTTACCCAACACCAGCTACTATATCTACTTGTATGTATTATACAGGACTTGATCCTAGAACGATGAAGCCTGTTTATACGCCAAAGGCACCTCATGAAAAGGCAATGCAAAGAGCCTTAATTCAATATCGAAATCCACAAAATTATGATCTCGTAATGGAGGCACTGAAAAAAACAGGGCGTATGGATTTAGTTGGATTTGATAAGCATTGTTTGATAAGGCCAAGAAAGTTAGAAAGTGAAAAGCAAGGACAGAAAGGAAAATCTGCTCGTTCAAAAGGAACAGAAAGTTATAAAAAATCAGGAAGAAAGAGTGAACAATCAGCGAAGCTAGGGAAGAAAAAATCCATTCGCAATGTTCATAAGAAAAAGCGATAGCCTGTGAAAGGAGCAAAATAGTATGGAAGTCATTTATCAAGTGCAATCGGAATATTCGGAAAAACAAATGCAATATTATCGAAAAACAAAACCATATCGTATTTGGTTTCAAATATTAAAATGGTTTTGTTATGTGATTGGTGGTATCAGTGTTTTTGTGAATCTGATTGTTTTTATTGCTGCTCCTCTTAATAAGATCAGTATTTTCAATATTATCACATTTCTTATCGGTGTCTTTTTGCTTGTAGACGGGGCGATGAATAGTCATTTTCTCGATATTCTATACGAAAAACGAGTGAAAAAGACAAAAAGGGATGGAGTCATTACGCTTTCTTTTTATGAGCAAGAAATGAAAGTTCAGTTTGAGAAGGATAATCGACAGGAGATAATTCCTTATTCTGCCATTACAAAAGTAGGGAAAGATTTTGAAGGTTATTTTATAAAAGCTCAAAAGGAACTGTTTTATATGAAAAGAAAACAATTTGATATTGGAGACGGATATGAGTTTCCAAAATTTTTAAAAGAAAAAACGGGACTTGAAATAAAATGATGAGACTGTATCACAGTCTCATCGTTTTCTGTTATAGAAAGATAGGAAGGAAAGAAATGAGAGAACTAATGATACAAAAAGGAGAAGGAAATCAGCGACTTGATAAATTCCTTGGGAAATATATGGATCAAGCGCCAAAGTCCTTTTTCTATAAAATGCTTCGAAAAAAAAATATTAAATTAAATGGAAAGAAAGCAGAAGGAAATGAAAAAATTGTAGAGGGAGATACGATTACGTTATACTTAGCGGATGAAACAATCGATAGTTTTCGCTCTATGAGTAACCAAAGACAAAAAGAACAGAGGGGAAAACAAGATTCTCAACAAGGAAGTAAAAATTGGAAAGAGGAATATCCAAAAATCCCAGTAGTATATGAAGATGAACACGTTATTTTTATGAATAAGCCATCAGGACTTTTAACACAAAAAGCGGAGAAAAAGGATCGTTCTTTAAATGACTGGTTATTACAATATGCCGAGGAAAAGAAAAAAGAAGAAACAGGAAATATTAAAGTGAAGCCTTCCATTTGTAATCGATTAGACCGCAATACAAGCGGACTTGTAATCGGTGGTCTTTCTTTAATCGGTCTTCAAACGATGGCAGAAGTGTTAAAAAAACGTACGGTTCATAAATATTATTTAACTATTGTAAAAGGGAAAGTAAGGAATTCTTCTCACTTAAAAGGTTGGCTTGTAAAAGATGAAAAAAAGAATCAAGTAATGCTTCTTGATAAAAAGGTGGAAGGTGCTGTTTTTATTGAGACAAAATATGAACCTCTTTGCGTTGGAAGGGATATCACATTGTTAAAAGTACATTTGATTACAGGAAGAACCCATCAAATTCGTGCTCATTTGGCTTCCATTGGCCATCCAGTAGTTGGGGATACCAAATATGGCGATAGAGGGATTAATGTAAAATTCCGTGAACACTATCGAGTACAAGATCAGATTCTTCATTCCTATCAGTTACAATTTGAACAAATAGAAGGAGAGCTATCTTATTTATCCCATCGAACTTTTACCGCTAAGTTACCGAAGTTATTTGAAAAAGTGCTAGAAGGGGAAGGAATGAATTGGAAAGAATAACGTGAGAAATTCCCAAAGGGGATTTCTTATCGTTTAAAAGAAACATTGTTAGAAGAACAATAGGATAAAGAAAGAAATCGATGAAATAAGAAATAGAAGGAAGAAATAAAGAAGTAGGAAAGAAAATGGCAACATGGAATTCAAGAGGACTTAGAGGTTCAACATTAGAAGATATCATTAATTTTACAAATGATATTTATTATG
>DVIZ01000079.1 GCA_018710905.1 Candidatus Scybalomonas excrementigallinarum
CGTTAATAGATACAAAGGTGTCTTTGGTAATAAAAGTCTTGTGGAAACTCATTAGTCTTATATACTTTCGAGTATATTTGGAAGTGAATGTACATAAGAACCCAACGTGCTTTAGCCGTTGGAGTGTCAGATAAAAGTTCGGTAGATTTGATGATCTGTGGTGGTTTTGTTCAAAAGGAAACGGGAAGTATTTGTGGAAGTTTTGCCAATCAAATGATGAACTATGTTCAGGTAGGAATTGCTTTTATGGGAGCCATGTCCATTGATCAGCAATTTAATATACTAACGCCAACGCTTGATAAAGCTACATTAAAAAGAATGATCGTGAAAAATGCTTCTAAAAGTTATTTAGTTGTCGATCAATCCAAGTTTAATCGAAAAGCGTTAATGAAAATCAATCATATGAAAGATTATACAGGGGTTGTAACGACAAGGAAATTTACAGGAGAAGAGATGAAGAGGATCAAGGAACAAAACATTCACTTAATACCTGTTGAAGTCTGAAAAACGTCGAAATTTAAGGCGTTTTATTCGAATGGATTTTGTTAGCTAGAACTTGACAAAGAAAAAAAATAATGATATATTTTGAATATCAAAGTATTTGGTTATCAAATCGTAAAATATAAAAAGAGAATGTGAAAAGATAGGAGAGCAAACGATGTTAGAAAAAATGAAAGCAATTATTGCAGAACAGTTAGATATTGAGGAAAGTCAGATTGAAGAAAAAACAAGCTTCAAGGAAGACTTAGGTGTTGATTCTCTTGATTTATTTGAATTAGTAATGGCATTAGAAGAAGAATACAATGTTGAAATTCCATCTGAAGATTTAGAAAATCTTCTTACAGTTGGTGATGTAATCAACTATTTAAAAGACAAAGGCGTAGAAGCATAAGAAGAAAAAATATCGAAAAGGGAAGTTGCGAGGAGCGCGACTCCCTTTTGCTTTTATTAGGAAGAAATATTTTTTTAACGATATAGTTTGAAAATCAAAGTAAACGAGCGAAGAGAAACAATAAGGAGTATCATATGAGTAAAATTGCATTTATGTTCCCAGGACAAGGATCACAATATGTTGGAATGAGCCAAGATTTTTATGAGCAGTTTGAAGAAAGTAAAGCGGTATTTGAGACAGCAACAAGCCTTCTTGGATTTTCTATGGAAGATCTTTGTTTTAAAGAAAATGACCAATTAAATATTACAGAATATACACAAGTGGCTATGCTAACAGCGAGTACAGCAATTTTAAAAAAAGTAGAGTCTATGGGAATCAAGCCAGATGTCACAGTTGGATTAAGCCTAGGAGAATATAATGCATTAATTGCTTCTTCTGTTTTAACATTTGAAGAAGCGGTAAAAGTAGTAAGAGAGCGTGGAATTTTAATGCAAAATGCAGTGCCAGTAGGACTTGGAGCAATGGCAGCTGTTTTAGGTGCAAAAAAGGAACTGATTGAAGAAGTATGTGAAAATACAAAAGGAATTGTAAGCATTGCCAATTACAATTGTCCAGGACAGATCGTAATTTCTGGAGAAGTAGAAGCGGTAGAAAAAGCGAGCGAAGCATTAAAGGAACAAGGGGCAAAACGCGTAATTCCTTTAAATGTCAGTGGACCATTTCATTCTCCAATGTTAAAAGAGGCAGGAGAACAATTAGTAAAAGTATTGGATACGGTTGAAATTAAAAAACCAGTTGTTCCATATGTGGCAAATGTCAATGCGAAAATGATAACAGAAGCAGAGCCAATAAAAGAACTTCTAGGACAACAAGTATCTTCTTCTGTTCGTTTTGAACAGTCCATAGAAGCATTGTTAGAAGATGGAGTCGATACCTTTATTGAAATGGGACCGGGAAAGACATTATCAGGCTTTGTAAAAAAAGTGAATCGTAAAGTGAACGTGATTAATATTGAAAAAGTAGAAGATTTGGAGAAGTTAAAGGAGATAAGCCAATGTTAGAAGGAAAAATTGCAGTTGTAACAGGTGGATCAAGAGGAATCGGAAGGGAGATCGCTCTTACTTTAGCGGGATATGGAGCAACAGTTGTCGTTAATTACAATGGTTCCAAAGAAAAAGCCCAAGAAGTCGTTGATGCAATTAAAGGTCAAGGAAAAGAAGCCATTGCTATAAAGGCGAGTGTATCTGATAGTAAAGAAGTGGAATCCATGATAAAAGAAGTTATGGAGCAGTTTGGAAGAATTGATATTTTAGTGAATAATGCAGGAATTACAAAAGACAATCTTATGATGAAAATGACAGAAGAAGATTTTGACGCTGTTATTGATACAAACTTAAAAGGCACTTTTTATTGTATGAAACAAGTCTATCGCATTATGTTAAAACAGCGTTGTGGAAGAATTATCAATATGTCTTCTGTAACAGGTGTTATCGGAAATGCGGGACAGGTAAACTATGCAGCATCAAAAGCAGGTGTGATTGGAATGACAAAATCTCTTGCAAGAGAACTGGGTTCTAGAGGTATTACGGTAAATGCTGTTGCCCCGGGGTTTATTGAAACAGAGATGACGGATGTGCTTTCCGATAAAGTAAAAGAAGAAATTGCAAATCAGATTCCATTAAAGAGAATGGGTGCTGTAAAAGATGTGGCAGAAACCGTTGCATTTTTAGCGTCCGATAAAGCGTCTTATATTACAGGTCAAGTCCTTCATGTAGATGGCGGAATGGCTATGTAATCGTATGAACAAAAAGAATGATAGAGGTAAGAACATGAAAAGAGTTGTAGTGACGGGAATGGGAGCAATTACTCCTGTTGGAAATAATGTAGAAACATTTTGGAATAGTTTAAAAGTAGGAAAAGTAGGAATTAAAGCGATCGATCGTTTTGATGTTACTGATTATAAAGCAAAAGTAGCTGCTCAAGTAGAAGATTTTAATCCGAAGGATTATATGGATCCAAAATCTGCAAGAAGAATGGAATTATTTTGTCAATATGCGGTTGCAGCAGCAAAGGAAGCCATTGAACAATCTGGGCTTGATTTAGAAAAAGAAGATATGACAAGAGTTGGTTGTTCTGTTGGTTCTGGTGTTGGTTCTTTACAAGTGGTAGAAAAAGAGTGTAAGAAATTATTTGAAAAAGGACCAAACCGTATTTCTCCAATGATGGTGCCTTTAATGATCTCCAATATGGCAGCTGGAAATGTTGCGATTGCTTATGGATTAAAAGGAAAATGTATTAACGTAGTGACTGCTTGTGCAACAGGAACTCATTCTATCGGAGAAGCGTATCGTTCCATTCAAGCAGGAGAAGTCGATGTTATGGTAGCAGGTGGAACAGAAGCGGCTATCACACCTATTGGAGTTTCTGGTTTTGCTGCTTTAACTGCTTTGACATTTAGTGAAGATCCAATGAGAGCTTCCATTCCATTTGATAAAGAGAGAAGCGGTTTTGTTATGGGAGAAGGTGCAGGTATTGTGGTTGTAGAATCATTAGAACATGCACAAGCTCGTGGAGCTAATATTTTAGCGGAAATTGTAGGATATGGTGCAACTTGTGATGCCTTCCATATCACTTCTCCAGCAGAAGATGGAGAAGGTGCAGCAAGAGCCATGGAATTTGCTGTAAAAGAAGCGGGAGCGAAGAAAGAAGATATTCTTTATATTAACGCTCATGGAACAAGTACCCATCACAATGATTTATTTGAAACAATGGCAATTAAAAATGTATTTGGTGATCATGCGTATGATATGTATATCAACTCTACAAAATCTATGGTAGGACATGGATTAGGAGCGGCAGGTGCGATTGAATTTATCGCTTGTGTAAAAACAATGAACGATAATTTTATTCATAAAACAGCAGGATACGAAATTCCAGATGAAGAGTGTGATTTAAATTACTGTAAAGAAGCAGTAACGGATCAAGAAGTAAATTATGCATTAAGCAATTCATTGGGATTTGGCGGACACAATGCAAGTATTTTAATCAAAAAATATACAGAGTCTTAATCCTCGTTTATAAAGAAATGCTAGATTCGAAAGGAGTCATAATATGAATATTAATGAGATTATGCAATTGATTGACAAAGTGTCTGATTCTGAATTAAATGAATTTGTATTAGAAGAAGGAAATTTAAAATTAACATTAAAGGCGAATCGTGGAATGGCAGTGATAGAAGAGCCAAAAGCATTAGAAGCCGTTATGGAACAAAGAAAAGTAGAAGAAAAACAGGCAGAAGTTGTGGAAAAAACAGAGATTGTCGGCATGCCACCAGCCATTTTAAAAGAAGAAAATCCAGTGAAACAGGAAAAACAAGTGGAAGGAAATGTCATAAAATCCCCACTTGTAGGAACATTTTATGCTGCACCGGCAGAAGATAAACCTCCATTTGTATCCATCGGGGATCAAGTGAAAAAAGGACAGGTTATTGGAATCGTAGAAGCTATGAAGTTAATGAACGAAGTGGAATCTGAATTTGATGGAACGGTACTCGACATTGTAGTAAACAATGGAGATATGGTAGAATTTGGTCAACCACTTGTAATTATTGGATAGGTCGAAGGAAAAAGGAGTAGAAAATGGTATTAAATATTGAACAGATAAAAGAAATTATTCCCCATCGCACCCCATTTCTTTTAGTGGATCGCATTGAAGAAATGGAAGTGGGCGTTCGTGCAGTTGGAAAGAAATGTGTCACTTATAATGAGCCATTTTTCCAAGGACATTTTCCACAAGAAGCGGTTATGCCAGGGGTATTAATTATTGAAGCGATGGCACAAGTTGGCGCAGTTTGTTGTCTTTCTTTGGAAGAAAATAAAGGAAAGATTGCTTATTTTGGAGGAATCAATAAAGCGAAGTTCCGCCAAAAAGTAGTGCCAGGAGATGTTCTTTTATTAGAAGTAGAAATGATAAAAGTAAAAGGTCCTGTTGGTGTTGGAAAAGGAACAGCAACTGTGGATGGAAAAGTAGTTGCACAGGCAGAACTTACTTTTATGATTGGAAACTAGAAAGAATCCCATCAGTTTTGTATGGAAGAAGACAAGACGGGAAGAAGTGAGGAAATGATGTTTAAGAAAATTTTAATTGCAAATCGAGGAGAAATCGCAGTCAGAATTATTCGTGCCTGCCGTGAGATGGGAATTTTGACCGTAGCTGTTTGTTCTGAGGCGGATAGAGAGGCACTTCATGCACAGCTTGCAGATGAAACTATTTGTATCGGTCCAGCTGCTGCAAAGGATAGCTATTTAAACATGGAAAGCATTATTAGCGCAACTTTAGTGAGTGGAGCTGAGGCTATTCATCCAGGGTTTGGTTTCTTATCCGAAAATAGCAAGTTTGTTAGAATGTGCAATCAGTGTAATATTACTTTCATCGGACCATCTGCGGATACGATGGATCGTATGGGAAATAAATCCGAGGCGAGAAATACGATGATGAAAGCAGGCGTACCTGTTGTGCCAGGGACAAAAGAGCCGATCTATGAGGGTATGGTAGGAATCGAGTTAGCAAAAGAAATTGGATATCCAATTATGATCAAAGCGTCCGCAGGAGGCGGTGGAAAAGGAATGCGCGTGGCGGAATCCGAAGAAGAATTTTTAGAAAAATTCGAAACTGCCCAAAGAGAAGCAGTGAATGGGTTTGGAGACAATACCATGTATTTAGAACGCTATGTGAAAAATCCTCGTCATGTGGAAATTCAAGTTCTTGCAGATCAAAAAGGAAATACAATTTATCTTGGGGAACGTGACTGTTCCATTCAAAGACGTCACCAAAAGATGATTGAAGAGGCACCTTCCATTGCAATTGATGAAACACTTCGAAAAAAGATGGGAGAAGCAGCTGTAAAAGCGGCAAAAGCCACGGGATATTATAGTGCAGGAACGATTGAATTTTTACTCGATCAAAACAATGAGTTTTATTTTATGGAAATGAATACGAGAATCCAAGTAGAACATCCTGTGACGGAAATGATAACAGGTGTGGATTTAATTAAAGAACAGATAAAAATTGCTGCAGGAGAAACGTTGGCACTTCGTCAAGAAGATGTGAAAATTTCAGGCCATGCTATTGAATGTCGTATTAATGCAGAAGATCCTGATAAAAACTTTATGCCTTGTCCTGGAACCGTGAATTATATCCATTTTCCAGGAGGGAAAGGGATTCGAGTGGATTCTGCACTCTATGCAGGTTGTACGATTCCGCCTTACTATGATTCCATGGTGGCAAAATTAATTGTCCATGATGAGACAAGGGAGCTTGCCATTAAAAAAATGCGCAGTGCGTTAGGTGAGCTGATTGTACAAGGCGTAAAAACAAATTTAGATTATCAGTATGAAATACTTAACGATGAAGAATATGTAAAAGGAAATGTGGATACAGGATTTATTGAACGTTTCCAAGAACGATTACAACAAGAGTAAGAAGAAATTTGACATAGGAATGGGAGATCGATGATATGTTAAAAGAAATGTTTAAAAAGACATCTGGTTTATCCATGAGCGAACGCCGTCAGGCAAAAAAAGGAGAGCATATCCGAAAAAATTTAGATGAACCACAAATTCCAGATGGTTTGTTTGAAAAATGTGATGCTTGTGGCGATTTAATCTATGCAGAGGACATCGCTTCTAACTATTATATTTGCCCTCATTGCGGTCATTATTTCCGAATTCGTCCAAGAAATCGTATCCGTATGATCGTGGATAAAGGAAGTTTTGTCGAATGGGATGAAAAGCTAGAAACATCGGATCCATTAGAGTTTCCTGGATATCAAAGCAAGTTAGAGCATATGAAAGAAGTGACCAACTTAGAAGAGGCCGTTATGACAGGAAAGGGAACGATCAAAGGGATTCCTGTTGTAATCGGCGTTATGGCATCGGATTTTATGATGGGAAGCATGGGTCATGTGGTTGGTGAAAAGATTACAAGAGCAGTAGAGCGAGCAACAGAAGAAAAACTTCCTGTTATCCTATTTACTTGTTCTGGTGGTGCTAGAATGCAAGAAGGGATTATTTCTCTTATGCAGATGGCAAAGACATCACAAGCGTTAAAACGACACGATGAAGCAGGTCTTTTATATATTACAGTCATTACGGATCCAACAACAGGCGGAGTAACTGCTAGTTTTGCAATGCTTGGAGATATTATATTAGCAGAACCAGGAGCTTTAATTGGATTTGCGGGACAACGAGTCATTGAACAGACGATTGGACAAAAACTCCCAGAAGGCTTTCAAAGAGCAGAATTTCTACAAGAACATGGATTTATCGATAAAATCGTTGAGAGAAAACATTTAAGACCAATTTTAAGTTTATTGCTTCGGAAATAAAAGTGTTGACGATAGTATGAAGTTTTGTGACGGATGTTAGGAGGAACTATATGGCAGAGCAATTAAATGCATGGGAGCGTGTGCAGATTTCAAGAAGTGCAGGACGCCCAACAAGCCTTGATTATATTAGTTTTATATTTGATGATTTTATTGAACTCCATGGCGATCGCTGTTATGGAGATGATCCAGCGATTGTTGGAGGATTAGCGGGATTAAATGGAAAGACATTTACGGTAATCGGACAGCAAAAAGGGCGTACCACAAAAGAAAATGTAAAGAGAAATTTTGGTATGCCGTCTCCAGAAGGCTATCGAAAAGCATTGCGTTTGATGAAACAAGCGGAAAAGTTTCATCGCCCAATCATTTGCTTTGTGGATACACCAGGTGCTTACTGTGGAATTGAAGCAGAAGAAAGAGGCCAAGGAGAGGCCATCGCTCGCAACTTATATGAGATGGCTGGGTTAAAAGTTCCCATTCTCTCCATTATGATTGGAGAAGGAGGAAGTGGTGGAGCCATTGCTCTTGCTGTGGCTAACGAAGTGTGGATTATGGAAAATGCCACATACTCTGTCCTTTCTCCAGAAGGATTTGCGGCTATTTTATGGAAAGATGGAAAACGAGCGCCAGAGGCAGCTTCTGTTATGAAGATCACAGCCTCTGACTTAAAAAATCTCCAAGTTGTGGAGGAAATTATAGAAGAAGAGGAACCAATTGGTATCGATAATATCGAAGAAATTACAGCGGGAATGAGAGAAAAAATCGAAGCCTTTGTAAAAAAATATGAACAAATGACTCCAGAAGAAATTTGTGCAAAGCGATACGAACGATTCCGTGCATTTTAATAAGGAAAAAGAATGGCTATGGCTAAATAGCCTTTCTTTTTTACGCAAAAATTTTGGTTAATGAAAACTAGATAATAAGTTTTATAAAAAAAGAAAAGATAGTATTGGAAACTACTATGTTTCTAAAAGTAAAAAGTATGAAAAGAAATTCAAATAAAAAATAAGGAAACCGAATAATCAAAGTAATAAAAAAAAGAAAAGAGGATTTGTATGAATAAAATAAAACCATTACAAATTGGCGAGTTAATTGCAAGAATTCCAATTATTCAAGGAGGAATGGGAGTAGGAGTGAGTTTAAGTTCTTTAGCGGGAGCTGTTGCAAAAGAAGGTGCCATCGGAATTATTTCCACTGCACAAATTGGTTATCGAGAGTCAGACTTTGATGAACAACCATTACAAGCCAATTTAAGAGCCATTCAAAAAGAAGTGCAAAAGGCGAGAAAAATTGCTCCAAAAGGGATTATTGGAGTCAATATTATGGTGGCTACAAGGCAGTATAGTGAGTATGTAAAGGAAGCAGTAAGAGCAAAGGTAGATTTAATTATTTCAGGAGCGGGATTGCCAGTGGATCTTCCGAAAATCGCAAAAGAGGAATGGGAACGATTAAAAAGTTGTGGTGAAGCTGTGAAGATGCCAAAATTAGTTCCTATTGTGTCTTCTAAAAAAGCGATGAATGTCATTTTAAAATTATGGGATAAGAAGGAAAAAGTAGCACCAGATGCAGTTGTAATTGAAGGTCCAAGAGCGGGAGGACATCTTGGATTTAAGTTAGAGGAATTACAGCATATGGACGAGATGAACTTCGATGAAGAGATTCAAAGCATCATAGAGACAGTGAAACCATATGAAGAAAAATATGGACATAAGATTCCAATTATTGTAGCAGGTGGAATTCGAACAAAGGACCAGTTAGAAAAGTACATTGCCATGGGAGCCGATGGGATTCAAGTGGCGACTCCTTTTGTAACAACCGTGGAATGTGACGCCGATAAGCGATATAAGGACGCCTATATTGAGTGTAAAAAAGAAGATATTATTCTTGTGAAAAGTCCTGTTGGAATGCCGGGAAGAGCCTTAAATAACGCTTTTCAAAAGAGAATACAAAAAGAAGGGAAAATACCAGTCACGTCTTGTCATGCTTG
Source organism: Candidatus Scybalomonas excrementigallinarum (assembly GCA_018710905.1). GTDB lineage: Bacteria > Bacillota > Clostridia > Lachnospirales > Lachnospiraceae > Scybalomonas > Scybalomonas excrementigallinarum. The sequence continues at coordinate 9,262 of DVIZ01000079.1, forward strand.
TATTTCTCATTGCAATCCAAAGGAAATTCCATATTGTATTACAGAAGGCTTGATTCAAGCAGTGAAGGGAAATGTGGAAGAAGGATTAGTATTTTGCGGAGCCGATGCCTATTTAGAAGATCGTATTACAACAGTAAGAGAAGTATTAGATCGATATGTTGGAGAACAATAAAAAATAAGTATCAAAAAATAGGATAAGAAAAAAGAAAGCCTTTTCTATCGGAATAGGAAAAGTAATAAAACTTCCGATAGAGGAGGCTTTTTTGTTTTATAGGATTAGGGTGTCAAAAGACACGTTTGTAAATATTTGATTTTGTTTGTACCTTGAAAATTTAACACGAATTGCGTTAGAGCTTTGCTTTAGAACTGTCGGATAACGATTCTGCAGATGTCTTTCTTTGTTAT
>DVIZ01000080.1 GCA_018710905.1 Candidatus Scybalomonas excrementigallinarum
GCTGCTCAGATGGACGGAGCTATCTTAGTAGTAGCTGCTACAGATGGTGTTATGGCTCAGACTAAAGAACACATCTTATTATCTCGTCAGGTAGGTGTACCTTACATCGTAGTATTCATGAACAAATGTGACATGGTAGACGATGAAGAATTACTTGAATTAGTAGAAATGGAAATCAGAGAATTATTAAACGAATACGAATTCCCAGGAGATGATACTCCAGTTATTCGTGGTTCTGCTTTAAAAGCTCTTGAAGATCCAAACAGCGAATGGGGAGACAAAATCCTTGAACTCTTCGACGCAGTTGATGAATGGATTCCAGATCCACAGCGTGAAACAGACAAACCTTTCTTAATGCCAGTAGAAGATATCTTCTCTATCATAGGTCGTGGTACAGTTGCTACAGGTAGAGTAGAACGTGGTGTACTTCATGTATCTGAAGAAGTAGAAATCGTTGGTATCAAAGAAGAAACAAGAAAAGTTGTTGTAACAGGTATCGAAATGTTCCGTAAACTCTTAGACGAAGCTCAGGCTGGTGATAACATCGGTGCTTTACTTCGTGGTGTTCAGAGAACAGATATCGAAAGAGGACAGGTTTTAGCTAAACCAGGTTCTGTTACTTGCCATACAAAATTCACAGCTCAGGTTTACGTTTTAACAAAAGATGAAGGTGGACGTCATACTCCTTTCTTCAACAACTACAGACCACAGTTCTACTTCAGAACAACTGACGTAACAGGTGTTTGTAACTTACCAGAAGGTACAGAAATGTGCATGCCTGGTGACAACGTAGAAATGACAATCGAATTAATTCACCCAATCGCTATGGAACAGGGTCTTACATTCGCTATCCGTGAAGGTGGACGTACAGTAGGATCAGGCCGTGTTGCTACAATCATCGAATAATTTTATTTGATATATAGGTGATTAGACTCCCAGAAAGCTTAGGTTTTCTGGGAGTTTTTTATGTTATAGGAAATTCCTCGCAAAGCGAGTTATCCTATAACATAAAAAAGCGCTACGCGCAAACGAGGCGCAGGTCGCAGAGAGGAAAAAATTTACTTCGTAAACTGCGACCGCGCGGCAAAGTGTACGTTGCTAGAAGTTATCGAAAGTCGTGAGGAGTGTTGGGCGCACACTTTGTTCTGTGATAGGATATTTCTCATAAGATGAGTGCTCCCATCACATAAAAAAACAATATGCACAAACCATGCGAAAGCAACAAATTAGAGATCAAGCTTGCATGATATTAGAAAAATAGAATATAATAATGATAAGAAATCAAACAAAAAGTTGATTTAAAACAAAAATCTTGTTAAAATAGTTAACGAAAAGTTTGGAGGGATAGAATGAAAACATTTGATAAAAAGAGATTTTGTAATGATTTAATACAATTACGTGGGCAAGAATCACAACAAAGTTTTGCAGAAAGTTTAAAGATTAATAGAAGCACTCTTTCATTATTAGAAAGAGGAAAACAAGTACCATCGCTTGATATTTTCACCAAGGTATGTGAGCGAGGTGGATTTCAGCCAAATGATTATTTTATAGAATATAGTAAAGATACTTTAATTTATTTAATGGGAAGTTTAGAAGAAAAAGATAAAGAAAAAATTAATGAGATGGTAGAGCGAATCAAGATAAAAGAAAAATATGATATGTTAGCAAGAAGGTGTAATAATGATATCAATAGATAATCAAGAGCTTTTTCAAAAGTATTACCAAAAAGAATATGATTTCAATACAACATCATTAACATCAAAAGAGGTTAATAAGATTAAGAGATTTGTGAAAGAGAAAAGGGTAGATTATGCCATTGCTCCAATAGGAGAAAAAGTGTTTGAATGGATTTTGGAGCAAGATCCGAATTTGAAATTTGAATTGGTAGACTTTGAATCGGAGAAAATTGATGGAATGCTTTATATACCATCAAGTGGAAGTGATAAGGCATATATTATTCTAAATTCAAATAAAGCTTTAATTAATCAGATTTTTACTGCTTTGCATGAGTATTATCATTATATTGCAGATTATACAGAGGTTAAGAAAAAACCATATATTTGTAATTTTAGTGAATTAACTAGTGTTAATGAAAAACGTGCTAGTCGATTTGCAGCAGAATTTTTATTACCAGAGGATGCTCTGAAAAATGAAATTAATTTTTATGCTAGAAATGTTAATATGCAAGTAAAAGATTTATCATTTGAAGACTATGCAACTATTTGCATCTTTTTAACATTAAAATATAGAATGCCATTAAAAGCTGTTATATATCGACTTTTTGAAGAAAGATATATTAAGGATGTAGCTCTATATATTGAAGAATATGATTTTATAAAAGATGTATTACAACAGTTAAAAATTTTTGAGAAACAGGTAGAAGCATTATATAGTAGTGAAAATATATATTTAGAAGTAGATAATTTTATTCATAAAAAAATGAAAACTGTTTATATGGCAGGGTATGCATCAAGGGAAGAAATTATTAGGGATGCAGAAAAATTAAATTTAGATTTAGATAAGGTACAGGAATTTTTTGAAGATATTTCAAATGAAGATGAGGATGAAGACGATTTAGAAGTAATTGATTTTATACAAAAACATTGGGGGAATGAAGAGTGATCTCGCCACTAAAGAAAACATCATTAAAAAAGTTGTGTGCACAGCCTATTATGTTTGATGCCAATATATTTATGGTAGGAATTGAAAATAGAAGTAGTGATCCGAATTGTTCTTTTAATAATATGAAAGAATTATATATGATACCATTAATGGAGAGTTTTAAAAATATTTTAATTCATGAGATGGTATATAATGAATTAGATTTGGAGACAAAAAATTTTTTAGATTCCTATCTGAATAAAAATGTTACTATAGTATCAGAAGAAAGGCTCTATGGTATTGATCCGTTATATACTACTATTTTTAATGAAATTTGTAGCCATGAACGAGTTCAATATATAAGAGGAAATGCAAAAGATAGAGGTGAAGTTTATAGTCTAGCTTATGCAGCTTATCATAATATCAATTATTTTAGTTCGAAGGAAATTATGGTAGATGACATTGCTAGAGATTTAGATGTTTTAAAAGATATTGAGATTATAACTTTTGATATTATCGTACTATTATCATATATTTATTATGCTTGTAAGAGTGATACTTCAAAAAATAAGGCACTAAAATCAATATATAAACGATATTGTGAAGATGTTATTAAAAGACATAAACTTCCCTCTACATTAACAAAATACGTTTTTGCATGTAAAGACTACATATAAAATCTCGTGAATGAAAAATTCAAGGGATTTTATTTTATATGCAGATTAAAGAGAACAATAATGTAATCCGTAATCTGACCGGGGAATATAAGCAGATAGAGCCGGATTGCTGGGAGGGAGTAAAAGAGAAGCTGGAACGAATGAAAGAGCTTTGCAAAGAGTGGAATAGTTTGTATGAGAAACAGGACCACTTGAAAGGACAGAAATGGAAGATAGAGAAAGTATTGGAACGATAATAAGAGGGTGGAAAAAGTGATACAATCGAAGAAGAAAATTTGAAGTAGATTGAGTATGCAAAGAAAGAGGAGGAATACTGTGACTAACCGAAAAGAGATAAATGATAAAGTAGTTGAATGGATTACTAATAAAGTAAAAACTGAATATGCCAGTGATATCAGTCTTGTTTTAGTATATGGTTCATATATTAATGGAACAGCGAATGATAAGTCAGATGTAGACTGTTATTATATACCGAAAACAGAACGTGGATATAATTTAGGGATAGGATTTATTATAGATGGCGTTGGATATGACTTGTTTCCAATATCTTGGGAAAGAGTTGTAAGAATTGCTGACTTGCAAGAAGGTTTGTTGCCATTGGTAGGAGATGTTCAGGTGATTTATTGTGAAGATTTGTGCGATTTAGAACGATTTAAAGATATACAGTCTAAGTTACATAGCAATCTTGCCAATGACGAATATGTAAAAGATATAGCCCGAAAGAGATGCGAAGATGCGAATAGAATGTGTGAGCTGATAAAGTTGGGCGGTAGTCTGTCAGAAGTTCGTAAAATAGCAGGACATATAATTATGACGCTTGCGGATGCGGTTGCTATATATAATCATGATTATTTTCATTTCGGACTTAAAAAACAGTATGAGAATTTAGAAAGTAATTTCCCAGATGTTCCTCAAAATATTGTGACTGGATATAAACAAGTAGTTACCTCTCTGAATGAGAATGATGTGATAGATAGAACGATTGATTTATTAAAGAATGTATGTGATTATATGCAGATTACGGTAGAATCTCAAGTGGATATTATATCAAATAAAGTTACTGTGGCTGAGGGTATTAATGCATCTTGGCTTGCTGGACTATATGAAGAAATTAGTTCAACATTTAATAAAATATATGTATGTTGTGAAAGCGGCAATTATATACTTGCCTTTCTTTCAGCAGTGTGCTTGCAAAGAGAATTAGATGACGCAAAAGAAGCAGGTAGTCCATCATATGATTTATTAAGTTATTTCGATTATAGAGAGCTAGGTAAACTTGCAGAAAGAACTCGAATGATTGAAACAGATTTTGTAGAACTGATTACGAACAATGGTGGTAATATAAAGGCATATGCTAATTGGGAGCAATTTGTTCAGGCAAACTTATAAGACGAATTATTAATGATTTAGCAGGCACAACTTACAGGTTGTAGAACTGAAATATATCTGAAATAACTCCTTGAAATTTATTATTCTCACAAGTATTATTATTATAAGAATAATACTCGTAAGAATAATAGGAGGTAAAAATATGTTTATTGGTAGAGAAAAAGAATTAAACTTTCTAAAAAAACACTATGAAGCATATGGATCATACGTTTCGAGATAAAAATATTATGATTATTTTATGCGGTTCTTCTATGAGTTTTATGGAAAATCAAGTATTAGGATACAATAGCCCGCTCTATGGAAGAAGAACTGGTCAGATTAAATTATTACCATTTGATTATCAATTAGCGGGTGAATTTATAAAAGAACAAGATCCAATACAGAAGATGCTTCTATTTGCTGTTGCAGATGGGATTCCACAATATTTAAAATATTTGGCAAAATCGAATTGTTTGGAAGATGAAATTCTTGATAATTTCTTTGAAACAACAGGACATTTATTTGAAGAACCTTCTAGTTTATTAAAGCAAGAGCTTAGAGAACCAGCAAATTATTTCAGTATTTTAACAGCGATTAGTCTAGGAAAGAGTAGATTAAACGAGATTGCAACAGGTGCAGGTATTGAAAATACAACTTGCAGCAAGTATTTAAAAAGTCTTATGGATCTTAGAATTATAGAGCGTGAGATTCCTGTTGGAAATGAGCAAAAGAAAAATGGCATTTATAGAATATCGGATAACTGTTTTTTATTTTGGTTTCGATTTATCAATAAAAATATGACAAATATTGAATTTGGAAATGGACGCAACGTGTGGGAAATGATAAAAGAGAAACATCTATCTACTTACATGGGAGTAATCTTTGAAAAAGCAAGCCAACAATACTTATTAAAGCACATAGCTACCTTGCCGATTATACCAATTGAAATTGGAAGATGGTGGGGAAACAATCCAATAAAAAAATGTCAAGAAGAGATTGATATTGTAGGAATTTCCTGTGAAAAGCAAGCACTTTTTGGGGAATGTAAGTGGAAAAATGAGAAATTAGACATGGACGTTGTGGAAGAATTGATAAGAAAATCTCAATTATTTTCACAGTATAAGGAAAAGTATTATTATTTCTTTAGTAAGAGTGGTTTTACAAAATCTGTACAGGAATATGCTACTGCCCATTCAGAGATCTTTCTTATTTCTCTAGAAGATATGTATCGATAACTTTTAGAAGAACAATTAAAATATAAGTCTAGAAAACTTCGATTTTCTAGGCTTTTTTATTCTATAGGATTAGGGTGTCAAAAGACACGTTTGTAAATATTTGATTTTGTTTGTACCTTGAAAATTTAACACGAATTGCGTTAGAGCTTTGCTTTAGAACTGTCGGATAACGATTCTGCAGA